>CADCUA010000572.1 GCA_902805755.1 uncultured Lysobacter sp. | reverse complement strand
GATCTACCTGCGCCTGCCGCTGGCGAAGCTGCGCCGCATCGAGCAGCACCAGGCCACGACGATCAACTGGCTCATCGGCGCCGACCACTCGCCGCTGGAAACCACGATCGCCTACGAGCAGGTCGCGATCGAAGTCACCGCCGCCGTGGCCCAGCGCGAGCCGGATGAATACCTCGCGCAGACCTACCGCTTCGGCCTGCTGGAAGACTTCGATCACCTGTATCGCTACTCGGCCATGCTCGACCGATTGGAAGGCAAGGACGCGAACAACATCCTGCAGTGCTACACCGACATCCTCACCGGACGCCCGACTGCGGTCGAACACCGTGCGCCCGAGGATGACCTGCGAGAACCCATGGATGCGAAGACCGCGCATCCGCTGTCGAAGCTGCATGCGCTCACGATCATGGCGGCCGAGCAGCAGACCCACAATTACTACATGAACATCGGGCCGCTGTTCACCGATCCGGTCGCGCGCATGCTCTATGCGGAGATCGCCTCGATCGAGGAGCAGCACACCACGCAGTACGAATCGATCATCGATCCGAACCAGACGTGGATGGAGCAGTGGCTCATGCACGAGCTCACCGAGGTCTACAACTACTACGGCTGCGTGCAGCAGGAATCGAACCCGCGCATCAAGGCGCTGTGGGAGCGCTTTCTCGATTACGAACTGGGCCAGCTGAGCTACGTGATGGAGCTGTTCAAGCAGGTCGAACGTCGCGACCCGATGGAACTGATCCCCGCTTCGCTGCCGGATCCGATCCCGTTCGCGAGCCAGCGCGAGTTCGTGCGTGGCGTGCTGTCGCGCGAGGTCGACGTGCGCGCATGCGGCACCCAGTACGTGATGGCCGGCGACGAAAGCCAGGCCTCGCTCGACTATCGCGAGCATTTCAACTCCGAAGGCTCCGCGACCGAAGCCGTCGCTGCCGTATACCAGTGGCGCCCCGGCACTGAACTGTCCACCCGGATCAACCAGATCGGCCACGCCTGAGCCCGCACACGAGGATCGAACCATGCAAGACAAGATTCCACTCGGATTGAACCGCACCGGCCTCAAGGCATCGCCGCTGATCGCAAAGGACCTGCTCGAGGTGATGGACCTGCAGGACTCCACGCCAATGCCGGCGATCGACGCGACCGCACTGCGCCTGGCCTATCGCGAACAGGCCGAAACCGTCGGTTCCGTGCCGCCCCCGACCAACCTCAAGGGCATGCTGGGCGCGACCAAGGAAGCGGTAATGGGACACAAGCTGCATGTGTTCCTCGACAAGCTCGGCGAGCGCGCCGCGTTCGAACGCACCGGCGTGCGCCTGTACGACGCGATGCTGACCAAGCTCAAGGACGCCGATCCCGACCTGTTGCCGCCCGGCTTGAGTCCGGCGGCCGTTCGCGAGATCCGTGACGACGAGGCAACGCACTTCGCGCTCGTTGCCGATGCCATCGAGCGCCTCGGTGGCGATGCAACCACGCAGACGCCCTGTGCAGACGTCGCCGGCGTACAGGGTCAGGGCCTGACGCAGGTAATGAACGACCCACGCACCACGACGTCGCAAGCGCTGAACACACTGCTGGCGGCCGAGCTGATCGACGTCGCCTCATGGGAACTGCTGATCGAGCTGGCCGACGGCTTCGGACAGGATGAAATGGTCAGCCAGTTCAACCATGCGCTCGCGCGTGAGCTCGAGCATGAGCAGCGAGTGCGCGGCTGGCTGTCATCGGCGCTTGCGCAGAATGCGTTGGGTCGCGACGCGGGCACGATGCCGCAGTGAGCCACTGATCCGTCCGGATCAGCGCGGACGCGCACTGGTTTCTCTAGCGCTGCGTTGCCCGTCCGATAGTCGTTGCAAAAGCGCCCCGAACAGGGGCGCTTTTTTGTTCGTGCTCGGCAGTGT
>CADCUA010000571.1 GCA_902805755.1 uncultured Lysobacter sp. | reverse complement strand
GCACCTGGTCGATCAGCACCTTGAGCTCCACCGCCGCGGCGGAACTGCGTGCATCGACCGATTTCGAACCGAGCGTGTTCGCTTCGCGATTGAACTCCTGCAGCAGGAAATCCAGCCGCCGGCCCACCGCCTCGCGCAGTTTCAGCACGCGGCGCGCCTCGCTGACATGCGCGTCTAGGCGGTCCAACTCCTCGTCCACATCGAGTTTCTGCAGCCACATCACGAATTCCTGCTCGATGCGGCCCGGATCCAGCGCCGTGCCGGAGTTCTGCATCAGATCGTCCAGGCGAGCCTGCAGCTTGGCGCGCTGGCCGATGCGGATGTCCGGCATCAGCGCGCGCACGTCGGTCGCGATGCGTGCGATGCCGTCGATGCGCTCGGCAATCACCGCCGCGAGTTTCGCGCCTTCGCGTTCGCGCGCGGCGATGAACTCGTCGATCACCGCATCGACCAGCGTGATTGCCAAGGCCTGCAACTCGGCGGGATCGGCCGCAGGGGTCTGCAGTACGCCGGGCATCTGGACGAGTTCGGTGAATTCCGTGCGCAGCGAAGGAAACTGCACCGACAGCTCGACCGCAAGCTGGCTCAACTCGCGCACGCGCGCGCCGTTGACCTGCAGCCCGCCCGCACCGTCCGGTGCACGCAGTCGCAGCGCCAGATCAAGTTTGCCGCGCGCCACGCGTGCGCCGATGCGCTCGCGCAGCAGCGGTTCGAACACGCGCAGCTCGTCCGGCGCGCGGATGCCGAGCTCGAGGAAGCGATGGTTCACCGAGCGCAGCTCACAGCTCAACATGCCCCAGGGCGTGGCGCGCTCGGCGCTGGCGAATGCGGTCATGCTGCGGATCACGGTGCATCTCCGACCAGGCGCTGCCCGGCATTGGTGGCCCGGTCGCGGGGAGCCGGAAAGGGGCGAATGGTAAACTCGCCGGCCCCTTTCTCGGTACAACCGGCATGAATGCTGGCTCCGCGCCTCTTGTCCGACCCAGCGGTCGCCTTCCCGACCAGCTGCGCGAGGTGCGCATCGAGCGCGGCTACACGCGACATGCCGAAGGCTCGGTGCTGGTCAGCTTCGGTGACACCCGCGTGCTGTGCACGGCCAGCGTGGAAAACAAGGCGCCCGGCTTTCTGCGCGGCAAGGGCGAAGGCTGGGTCACGGCTGAATACGGCATGCTGCCGCGCGCCACCAACACGCGTAACGACCGCGAAGCCGCGCGCGGCAAGCAGGGTGGCCGCACGCTGGAGATCCAGCGCCTGATCGGTCGGTCCCTGCGCGCCTGCGTCGATCGCAAACTGCTGGGCGAACGCACGATCACGCTGGACTGCGACGTGCTGCAGGCCGACGGCGGCACGCGCACTGCTGCGATTACCGGCGCCTACGTCGCGCTCGTTGATGCGGTGCGCTGGCTGCAGGCCAGAGGCGAGATAAAGGCCGGCGGTAATCGCCGCGATCCAATCTTCGGCGCGGTCGCGGCGGTGTCGGTCGGTATCTGGCGCGGCGTGCCGGTGCTGGATCTGGATTACGCCGAAGACAGCGATTGCGACACCGACATGAATGTCGTGATGAACGACGGCGGCGGTTTCATCGAACTGCAGGGCACGGCCGAAGGCCACGCGTTCCGCCGCGAGGAACTGGCGGCGATGACGGCGCTGGCCGAAACCGGCATCGCACGACTGGTCGAGCTGCAGCGCGAGGCATTGGCCACGTGATCGCAGTGCGCGCCGGTCGTGTGCGGGCGGCAGGGCAGCGGCGCTTGTCGCGTGGGCAGACAGGTGCATGCGCATCGCTTCTGCACAGCGCGCGCCTGCCGAACTGGAGCTCGCCATGACCCGGCTGGTGCTCGCCAGCGGCAACTGCGGCAAGCTCGCGGAGTTCGCCGAGCTGCTCGCCGGCAGCGGTCTTGAATGCGTGCCGCAACAGGCACTCGGCGTCGATGATGCGGAGGAGACGGCAAGCACGTTCGTGGAAAACGCGCTGCTGAAGGCGCGGCATGCCGCGCGCCTGACCGGCCTGCCCGCATTGGCCGACGATTCGGGCCTGTGCGTGGACGCGCTTGCGGGCGCGCCGGGCCTGCTGTCGGCGCGCTACGCGGGCACCCACGGCGACTCGGCCGCCAACATCGCCAAATTGCTGGATGCACTGCGCGACGTGCCCGACGAATCGCGTGGCGCGCATTTCTACGCCGTCATCGTGCTGTTGCGCCACGCCGACGATCCGCAGCCGCTGATTGCCGAAGGCCGCTGGGCCGGGCGCGTGCTGCAGGCGCCACAGGGCGATGGCGGTTTCGGGTACGACCCGATCTTCTTCGACCCCGCACATGCCTGCAGCGCCGCGCAGCTCCCACCGCCATTGAAGAACCGCATCAGCCATCGCGGCCAGGCGCTCGCGGCCCTGCGCCAGCAGCTGTGCTCGATACGGCTCTGATCCGGCGCGGCGATGTGCGCGGCCGCGTGCAACGCGGTCGCCATCTTGGTGGACCGGCCGTCCATGGCCACTGCCGTTCGACTTCACCGCTGCCGCACCCGCCGCGCCTCACCCACTCCGCACATTTGGTGGCCGCCATTCCAGGCAATCCACACCGGACAAAGGCGGTAAAGCACGCGAACGCTACCCTTGCCGTGCTCTCACCGCCGCGTCGCCCGCAGGCCGACTGAATCCATGACCGCGCCCGCCCTCGTTCCGCCGCCTCTCTCGCTATACGTCCACATCCCGTGGTGTGTACGCAAATGCCCGTACTGCGACTTCAATTCGCACGAACAGCGTGGCGAGCTGCCGTTTGCACAATACGTGGACGCGCTGCTGGCCGACCTCGACCAGGACCTGCCGCTGGTGTGGGGCCGGACGGTGCAGACCGTGTTCTTCGGCGGCGGAACGCCGAGCCTGATGCCGCCGGACCATATCGAACGCTTCCTGCAGGGCGCGAGCAGCCGGCTGCGTTTCGCGCCGGGCTGCGAAATCACGATGGAAGCGAACCCCGGCACCGCCGAACACGGACGCTTCGAGGGCTATCGCGCGGCCGGCGTTAACCGGCTGAGTTTCGGCATCCAGAGCTTCGACGACGGCTGCCTGCAACGGCTGGGGCGCATCCACGACAGCGCGGAGGCCGAAGCCGCCGTCAGGCTCGCGCAGGATGCCGGCTTCGACAATATCAACCTGGACCTGATGTACGCGCTGCCGGGCCAGTCCCTGGCGATGGCGGAACACGATCTGGAGCGCGCGTTCGCGCTGGAACCCGCGCACATCAGCCATTACCAGCTCACGATGGAGCCGAACACGGTCTTCGCCGCGCGCCCGCCGGCCGGCATACCCGACGAGGACGCCGGCTGGGACATGCAGGAGCACTGCCAGGCACTGCTCGCCCGCGCCGGTTACGCGCAGTACGAAGTCAGCGCGTACGCACGCCCGGGCCGGCAGTGCGCGCACAACGTCAACTACTGGCGTTACGGCGATTACCTCGGCATCGGCGCGGGCGCGCATGGCAAACTCACATTGGGGCATGAGCAGACGGTGCTGCGGCGCTGGAAGGTCAAGTATCCGTCGCGTTTTCTGGCCAGCGCAGGCAGTGCGGAGTCGATCGGCGGTGACGAGCGCATCGAGGCGTCGCGGCGTCCGTTCGAGTTCATGCTCAATGCGCTGCGGCTCGTGCAGGGGTTTTCGATTGCCGATTTCACCGTGCGCACGGGACTGCCGGCCGAGGCCATCGCAGCGCAGCTGGATGAGGCAAGCACGCGCGGCTGGATCGAACGGCGCGGCTCGCAGGTGCAGCCGACGGAGCAGGGCCGGCTTTTCACCAACGACGTAGTGGCACTGTTCCTGCCGGAAGATTGACTGGAATATTTCTTGCAAAGCTGCCGAAGTCCAGAGCGGCACGGCGCAGCGGGAAACCGCAAACGCGCTGACTCATGCATGATTGGCACGCAATACCTTGGGAGGAGTTGAATGCCCGCGCCACCGGAGCCCAGCGTCACCCCGCGCACGCGGATCTCGCTGGCGTCCGCGGCCCTGCCGCGTCCCGTGCGCGAAGCGCTGCTCGACCTGTTGGCGCTGGTGTCGCAGGACGTGGCCGGGCGACTCGAACAGGTGCTCAGCGATCTGGAGCGCCATCTCTTCCAGCTTGCCGAGCGCGCGACGCGCCCAGCGGTCCAGCTGCAGCACCTGACCCAGCTGCGCGCGGTGCAACGCAATCGCGACCATCTGGCACGCCACTTCGTGGAGCTGCTGGAAGCCGAACTGGCCGACCTGCGTGCGCCCGTCCTACCGGTGATCCCGACGACAGGCGCGATCCCGCGCGCGCCGGCGTGGGAACTGCGGCTGCTGGAAGACGAGGAGGCGGGTGAGGACGCGCTGCTGCGTTCGATCTCGATGCGCACCGAGGCGCGCGCAGGGTTGCAGCTGCAGTTGCTAGGCCAGCGCTTCGGCGTGCTCGCGGGCAAGCCTGCCTTCAGCGCGCAGACCCTTCCGACCGGGCCTTACCGGCTTGCGACCCTGCTCGGTGAAGCCAGCGCCGTGCTGGAGATCGGGCCGGACACGCGGCTGACACTGCTGCAGCTGTTCGACCGGATCGTGCTGTCGGAGGCCGAAACGCTGCTGGAAGTCATGAACACCACGCTGGCGCTGCGCAACGTGCTGCCGAGCATGGCGTACGTGCCGCTGCGCACGCGGCCGCGAGCGCAGGGCGGCACCGAAGCGCCCGCGGCGGCTCCGGCGGCGCCCGCTCCCGCGCCTGCCGGCGTGCAGACCTGGGGCGAAGCGAGCGGATCGTTCGACTTCACCCGGCAGATGCTTGGCCGCCGCCGGGGACTGATCAGCCGCTTGCGCACCGGCAATGCCGGACCGCAGGGCGCGGCGGCGGTGTCCACACAGGAACTGTTTGAAGCGCTTGGCCCGTTGCAGGCTCGGCCCGTCGCATCGATTTCGCAGGTGCGCGACGCGCTGCGCCAGCAACTCGGCCCCGAGCGCGCGGGCATGATCGCGGAAGAAGATGCGGACGTGCTCGAACTGGTCGGCCTGCTCATCGCGCGACTGCTGCGCGACGTACGCGCGGATAGCCCGAGCGCAACCTGGCTCGAGCGCCTGCACGTCGCGCTGGTGCGCCTGGCCCTGGTGGATCACCGCTTCTTCGAGTTCGCGCAGCATCCGGCCCGGCGCGTGCTCGACGCGGCCAGCGAAGTCGGCGAGCACGGCTTCGGCGACGAGGACCTCGATCCGCAGCTGCGCGCCACGATCGAACAGGCGGTCCAGGAGATCGTCGCGCAGTACAACGGCGACCTGGCCGTATTCGAATCCGCGCAGCACGCCATCCATGAGCAGTTGCAGGGCGTGGCGCGCCGCAGCGAGGTCAGCGAACGCCGCCAGGTCGAGTCGGCGCGCGGAAAGGAGCGCCTGGCGCATGCGCGCCGACGCGCGGCGGATGTCATAGAGGAAGAAACCCGCGAGCGCGCGCTGCCACGCGTGATCCGCTCGATCGTCACGCAGGCCTGGGCGGACGTGCTGACGCTGACGCTGTTGCGGCACGACGAAGGCAGCGAGGAATGGGCGCGCCAGCTGGAGACGACGCGGCAGATCGTCGCGGTGTCCGAAGGCGGGCCGGTCCCGGCCGGCCTCGGCGCACGCATCTGCGAAGCACTGACGCTGATCGGTTATCACGTTGAAGAGGCCGCCTCGATCGGCCGGCACCTCAGCGCCGGGCGCGACACCGATGACGACATGGCGGCTTCACGCACGGAACTGGCGATGCGGCTGAAGTCGCGCACGCGCCTGGGCGCGCAGGCAATGCCGGACGGGCCGCCGCCCGCGCCGCGTTCGCTGATGGAGCAGCATTATCTGGACACATTGCTGGCGATGCGCACCGGCCGCGTGTTCGAGTTCAGCGTCGACGCCGATACCACCGCGCGCCATCGCCTGGCGTGGATCGGCCCGGCCACGGGCAGCGCCCTGTTCGTCAACCGCCGCGGACAGCGCGCCCAGGAATACACGCTGGACGAGCTGGCACGCTTGATGGCCCGCGGCGAGGCGCGACTCGTGGAAGAGGACGCGCGCGGTCTCGTCGAACGTGCATGGCAGGCCACGCTGGATTCGCTGCGCACGTTCGGCAGCCAGGCGCAGGGCGAAGGTGGTCGCGATGAATGACTCGATGCCCACCAGCGGACCGGCGGGCCAGAACTTCCGCCGCGCGCGCCGGCGCAAGATCGAAGGCACGGTCAGCGTGACCGACGTGATGACCGAGACCGTCATCGGCCGCATCGGCAACCTGTCGGAAAACGGCATGCTGCTTATCGCCAGTGCGCCGCTTGTCGACGATGCGCTCTACCAGTTCCGCTTCACCCTGCCCGGTTCCGGCGGCCCGATGGTTACGGTGGAAGCCGGCCTGCACGCGCTGTGGCAGGACCGCAGCAACGCCTCGGGCCAGACCTGGGCCGGGCTGCGCATAATCACGATGCCTGACGACCAGCTGCAGTACCTGCGCGCATGGCTGGACGCGCCGGGCGGCCGCTTCGAGTAAGGCGAGCTGCAGTGCTGCGTTGCAGGCCGGACGGTGGATCGGGCGGTTCGGGCCGCATGCACATCGTGCAGTGATGGCGCTTGGCTGAGCCGATCACTGATGTACGCGCTTTTATCCGCGAACGTCACCGGCCGGCATGAGCTACCTCAGCGGTAATCAACCGCCGGCACTCAATCGCCGGTCGTGCCCAGCGCATGCTGCCTGGCAGGACGGCACTCCACAGGCGCATGTCAGCGCCCGCGTTGGAACGACACCGGCTGCGGCCGGTGCAGTCCGAAGCCTTGCCCGTAATCCACGCCCATCTCCGCCAGTGCATCACCGACCGCGTGGCTCGCTACCCATTCGGCCACGACCAAGAAGCCGCGCTCGTGGCCGATGTCGGTGACCGCGCGCACGATCGCACGGCTCATCGAATCGCCGAGCAGGTCCTGGATGAAGCTGCCATCGATCTTGATGATGTCGGCTGGCAGGCTCTTGAGGTAGCCGAACGAGGACATGCCCGCACCGAAGTCGTCCAGCGCGATGCGGCAACCGATCGCGCGCAGCCGCTCGATCAGGCGCGTCACCGGAACCAGGCTGCGCACGGCAACGGTCTCGGTGATCTCGAAGCACACCCGCTTCGGATCGACCCGGTGGCGCTGCAGCAGTTCGAGAATGAAATCCCCCAGCGCCTCGTCCTCGATGCTCGCGCCCGAGAGGTTGATTGTCGCCAGTTGCAGCGCCGCGCCACTGGGATGCAGGCGATCGAAGTTCGACAGCGCGGTCTCGATCACCCACCGATCGATCATGGGCATCAGCCCGTAGCGCTCGGCTGCGGGCATGAATGCGCCAGGCGTGACGATGCGCCCGTCCTCCTCGCGAAAGCGCAGCAGCAGTTCCAGGCGCGCCCCACCGTCTTGCTGGCCGGGCAGCAGCGCCATGACTTCCTGGTAATACAGGACGAAACGTCCCTCATCCACCGCCCAGCGCAGGCGGTTCGCCCATTCCATCTCGTTGCGACGGCGCGTACCGGCGTCGTCGCGCTCCAGATAGAAGTGCACGCGATTGCGACCGGCTTCCTTCGCCAGGTAACACGCGGTGTCGGCCTGCGTGAACCACTCCTTCAGCGGCACCTGCGGGTGCTCGAGCATCACGGCGCCGATGCTCGCGCTGATCGTATAGCTGCGCTGTTCCCATACGAACACATGGGCATTGATGCTTGCGCACAGCCGTTCGGCGACCAGGTGCGCGCCTTCGATGCCGTTGACCGCGGCCGCGAGCACCCCGAATTCATCGCCGCCCAGACGCGCCAGCACGTCCCCGCCGCGCAGTTGGTCGCGCATCACCGCCGAGAGCTGGATCAGCAACTGGTCGCCGGCGCTGTGGCCCGACGTATCGTTGATGAGCTTGAACTGGTCCAGGTCCACGAACAGCAGCACGCTCGGTGCAGCGCCGGCGGCGATGCCGGCCAGCGCATGATCCACGTGCCGCTCGAACGCCCGACGGTTGTAGAGATCGGTCAGCGTGTCATGACTCGCCTGGTAGCTCAGCAGCTCGGTGAGCTGGCGCTGTTCGGACACGTCGGTGGCGACGACCAGCAGGCGCGCCTCGCCATCCAGCTCCACCGATGCGATCGACACGTTCGCCCAGAAACGGTCGCCGTTCGCGCTGCGCAACTGCGCCTCGATGTTGTCGCAGGCCGGCGCACCGGGCCGCGTCAGTTGCATACGCATCGCTTCGTCTTCAAACAACTCGCCGAGATACAGCCGGTCGACCGATGCGCCCAGTCGCACGCGCGAGGCCTGGTTCGCGTAGCTGATGCGGCCATCGGCGCCGTCGGCCAGCAACACAAGCGCCGGCAGCAGATCGCTGACCGCACGGAATCGCGCCTCGCTTTCGCGGTGATGCTGGCTCATGCGACGGCCGAGCGCGTGCGCATGTTCGCGCGTGCCGACCACCGAGCCGACCAGCAAGGCCAGCAACGCGCTGGCCACCAGGCCCGGCACCAGCAGCGAACGTTTCCAATCAAGCGCTGGCGCTGCGGCCACGGGGTGCATGCTCATGCGCCAGGTACGCCCCGCGAACACCAGCTTGCGTTCGATCACCGGCATGCGCGCGGTCCCGACAGCGGAGCGGTACACCGCCAGCGGCCTGGGGCCGGTGACGTCGTCGACCTGCACATGCAGCCAGCGCCGCGTATCCGCCGGCAAGGCGTTCGCGACCAGCGCCGCGACACTGAATGACACCGCCAGCGAGCCGGTGGTGCGCAACCGACGCGCGCGAACGTCGGCGGGAAGCGGTCCCGGCGAAAACACCGGCAGCCGCAGCGCCACGCCAATGCTGCGCGGATCTTTCTCGGAAAACTGCGCAAGGCGGAACGGCGCCGACAGCGCCGGCTCATTCGAGTCGCGCGAGTGGCGCAGCGCGAACAGGTTCGAAGGCTGGCGCGCAATGTCGAGGCCGATCAGGCGCTCGTTGCCCTTAAATGGCGCGACGGTCCGCGTGATGTATCGGTCCCCCTCGGGTGCAGCAACACGCGCTGCATGTGCGAACGCCTGCAGGCTGGGGAACCGCTCGCGCGGGCGCAGGTTGTCGTAGCCGGCGACGAACTCGTCCGGACTGACTTCGCGCGAGGCCACATACATCGTCTGCAGCGCGCGGATCAGCAGCGCGCATTGCTCCAGCCGGTCGTGCAGCGCGGCGAAGCCGCTGTCCGCCGCCTGCTCGAGCTTTGCCCGGTAGCGCCGATCGCTCTCATGCTGCTGCATCCGCACCAGCGCGAACGAGATCGCCAGGCCGAGCAGGAACGCGAACATGCTCCAGAACACCATCGCACGCGTGCGGCTGCGTGACTCCTGCGGGGTGCGTGCGAATCCGTCAGAATCCTTTGACGTTCCCAAGAGATATCCCATGACCCGCAACGCCGATATCGCCATGGTATATGCGCAACATGTCGCCGAATTGCAACAGCGCAGCGCGCGGGCACTCGAGCGCGGCGGCTTCGATCATCTCGTGGTGCCCAGCGGCACGTCGCATTACCAGGTCTTCGATGATCGCGACTATCCGTACGCGGTGAACCCGCAGTTCAAGGCCTGGGCGCCGCTGACGCGCAATCCGGGCAGCTGGCTGGTGTTCACTCCCGGTGAAAAGCCGCGCCTCATCTATCTGCAGCCGTTCGATTACTGGCACGTCGTGCCGCAGGCGCCGAACGGCTGGTGGGTGGATGCATTCGACATCGTGGTGATCCGAACGCCCGACGAGGCAAAGCAGCACCTGCCGCGCGATGTCGCACGCTGCGCGATCCTGGGCGAGCCGCAGAGCGCGCTGGGCGAGTACGTGCCGAACAATCCGGCGCCGGTCGTGCAGTACCTGGAATACCACCGCGCGTTCAAGACGCCGTACGAGATCGGGATGATGCGCGAAGCCAGCCGCATCGGCGTACGCGCGCATCGTGCGGCGGAGGCGGCGTTCCGCGCCGGGCTGGGCGAGTTCGACATCCACTTGGCCTACTGCGCTGCCGCGCGCCAGGATGCGAACGAGCTGCCGTACCACAACATCGTGGCGCTGAACGAACATGGCGCGGTGCTGCATTACACCGAGCTCGACCGCGAAACGCCCACGCAGCGGCGCAGCTTCCTGATCGATGCCGGCGCGAGCTTTGCCGGTTACGCGAGCGACATCACGCGCACCTATGCGCATGACACCGCGGGCGAATTCCAGAGCCTGATCGATGCGGTCGATGCGGCGCAGCAACGCATGTGCGCGCAGGTGCGTGCCGGCACCGACTACAAGCGCATCCATCTCGATGCACACCTTGCGCTCGCCGGGGTCCTCAGGGACGTCGGCATCAGCCGGCTGTCGCCCGAAGCCGCGCTCGAGACCGGCGTCAGCAGCGTGTTTTTCCCCCATGGCATCGGTCACGGCATCGGACTGCAGGTGCACGACGTCGCCGGCTTCGCCGAATCCGATCGCGGCGGCACCATCGCCAAGCCCGACGGCCATCCGTACCTGCGCCTGACGCGCGTGCTCGAGCCCGGCATGGTGGTGACGATCGAACCGGGCATCTACTTCGCCGACCTGCTGCTCGACGGGTTGCGCCAGGGTCCGCACGCGGACGCGGTGGATTGGGACCGCATCGAGCAGTTCCGGCCGTTCGGCGGCATCCGCATCGAGGACGACGTGGTCTGCACCGGCGACGCACCGATCAACCTCACGCGCGAGGCCTACGCCGAAGCTGGCTAGGGCGCAGTGACGCAGGCGCAGCAGTTGCTGCTCGTGATGCTCGGCGGCGCGCTAGGCGCAGCCGGGCGCTTCTGGCTGGGCGCATGGCTGCTGCGCCAGTTTGGCAACGGCCTGCCCTGGGGCACGCTGGCAGTCAACCTGGCCGGCTCGTTCGCGGCGGGTTTCATTGCGATCTGGCTTGAACAACGTGGCGGCGCTGCGCTGGCGTGGCGCGCGTTCCTCATCGTTGGCGTGCTCGGCGCGCTGACCACGTATTCGGCGTTGATGCTCGAATGCCTGCTGTTCGCACGCACGGATCGCACCGGCGCAATGCTGGGTTATCTCGCGATTACGCTTGCAGGTGGGTTGTGCATGGTGTGGCTGGGGGCGGAACTCGCCCGCGTTGCACGCTCGGGCTGACCGCGTTCGTGCATTGCCCGCCGCGTGACGGACGCGAAGCTATCGTCTCGCCCGCTCCCTGCACGCACCGAGCCCATAAACACATCGATCCCGTCCGCATTGCGCACGAGCCCCCGCGTCAGCACGCGATCCCCGTCCTTCGTAACCAGAACATCGTGTTCGATGCGGATACCGCGCCGCGCCGCGCAAAACCGGAGCTCACAGGCCGAATAGTGCCAACGCGCCGCCGCGCAGTGCCCCTCAGCCGCGCTCCGCCATAAACGCCTCGATCTCATCCGCACTGCGCGCGAGTGCCTGCGTCAGCACACGATGTCCGTCCTTCGTCACCAGCACGTCGTCCTCGATGCGGATGCCGATGCCGCGCCACTTCGCGTCCACCGACGTGTCGTCCGCTGAGACGTACAGCCCGGGCTCGATCGTGAACACCATACCGGGCTCGAGCAGCCGCGACTGCCCGTCGATGCGGTATTCGCCCACGTCATGCACATCCAGGCCGAGCCAATGCCCGGTCTTGTGACGGTAGAAGCGCTTGTAGCTGCCGTCGGCAATGTTCTTCGCGAGCTTGCCGCGCAACAGGCCCAGGCGCAGCAGGCCGTCGGTGAGCGTTTCCACCGCCGCGTTGTGGCCGGCTTCATACGCGACGCCCGGGCGCGCCTGCGCGAGCGCGGCGGCCTGCGCGGCGAGCACCAGGTCATGCAGCGCGCGCTGCGGCGCGGTGAAGCGGCCGTTGACCGGGAACGTGCGCGTGATGTCGGCCGCGTACCCGCGGTATTCGGCGCCGGCATCGACCAGCACCAGATCACCGTCGCGCGCGGCCGCGTTGTTCGCGTGGTAATGCAGCACGCAGCCGTTCGCACCGGCGCCGACGATGCTGCCGTAGGCCGGCACGGCATCGTGGCTGCGGAACACGAATTCGAGCGCCGCCTGCAGTTCGTACTCGCGGATGCCCGGGCGCGCGGCGCGCATCGCCGCTTCATGCGCGGCGATGCTGATGTCGGCGGCGCGCTGCATCAGGCGGATTTCCGCCGCGTCCTTGAACAGTCGCAGCTCGTCCAGCAGGTGCCCCAGTTCGAGGAACTCGTGCGGCGGCTGCGCGCCATGGCGCACCTGCGCACGCACGCGGTTGAGCCAACCGATCAGCTTGAGGTCGAACTCCGCATCGCGCCCGAAGTGGTAATACACACGTGAGCGGCCCTCGAGCAGGCCCGGCAGGATGTCGTCGAGGTCGGTGATCGGATAGGCGTCGTCCATCGCGAACTCGTTCACCGCGCCGGCCTGTCCGAAGCGCGGGCCGTCCCAGCCCTCGCGCTCAGCGTCACGCTCGCGGCAGAACAGCAGCGCCTCGCCGTGCTTGCGGCCGGGCACCAGCACCAGCACCGCGTCGGGTTCCGGAAAGCCGGTGAGGTAAAGAAGATCCGAATCCTGCCGGTACGGGTAATACGTGTCGCGGCTGCGGATGCGTTCCATCGCCGCTGGCACGACGATGATCGCGTCATCGCCGGCCAAGCGCATGAGTTGTTTGCGGCGGCGCGCGTATTGCGCGGCCGAAATGCCCGCAACCGCCGCCATCA
>CADCUA010000570.1 GCA_902805755.1 uncultured Lysobacter sp. | reverse complement strand
CAAGGGCGTGGAAATCGGCGATGGCTTTGCCGTGGTCGCGCAGAAGGGCAGCGAGCACCGCGACCTCATGGGCGCCGATGGCTTCGCATCCAACCACGCGGGCGGCATTCTGGGCGGCATCAGCACGGGCCAGTCGCTGCGCTGTTCGGTTGCATTCAAGCCCACGTCGAGCCTGCGTCTGCCGGCTGACAGCCTCGACATCCATGGCAACACGGTCGAGCTGGTGACCACCGGCCGCCACGATCCCTGCGTCGGCATCCGCGCCACCCCGATCTGCGAGGCGATGGTCGCGCTGGTGCTGATGGACCAGGCGCTGCGTCACCGCGCGCAATGCGGCGACGTGGGCGCGATCCTGCCACGTGTGCCGGCGGGCGAGGGCAGCGAACCGGCCGGGAAACGATAGCGGCCAGCCGCCGCGCTCGCCTGTGGGCGATGTTGCGCGACTGCGCCGCTGTAGCGCCTTCTCATCTTCTGCGGCTGCCCGATCGGCGCCGCAACCTCAAGACGGATCCAGAACATGTCCCAGCAATTCAATGTCGCCGTCGTCGGCGCGACCGGTGCAGTCGGCGAAGTGATGCTCAGCGTCCTGCTCGAGCGCGGCTTTCCGATCGGCGAACTCCACGTCCTCGCGAGCACGCGTTCGGCGGGCGGCAAGGTGTCATTCGGTAATCGACAGCTCGTGGTGCAGGATCTCGCAACGTTCGACCCGACCGGCGTGGACATCGCGCTGTTCTCGGCGGGCGGTAGCGTGTCGAAGGAATACGCGCCGAAGTTCGCCGCCGCCGGCGCCGTGGTGATCGACAACTCCTCGGCGTTCCGCAACGACGACGACGTCCCGCTCGTCGTGTCCGAAGTGAACCCCGAACAGGTGCGCAACCGTCCGCGCGGCATCATCGCGAACCCGAACTGCTCGACGATGCAGATGCTCACCGCGCTCGCGCCCATCCACCGCGAGGTCGGCATCGAGCGCATCAATGTCGCGACCTACCAGTCGGTGTCGGGTACCGGCCGCAAGGCGCTCGAGGAACTCGGTCGCCAGACCGCGGCGCTGCTGAACTTCCAGAGTCCGGATCCGCAGGTCTACCCGGTGCAGATCGCATTCAACGTGATCCCGCACGGCGGCGACTTCACCGACAACGGTTACACCACCGAGGAGATGAAGCTCGTCTGGGAAACCCGCAAGATCCTCGGCGACGCATCGATCGGCGTGAACGCGACGGTCGTGCGTGTGCCGGTGTTCTACGGCCATTCCGAGGCGGTGCACATCGAGACCCGCGACAAGATCACGGCCGAACGCGCACGCGAGCTGCTGGCGCAGGCGCCGGGCATCGAGGTGGTCGACGAGCAGGTCGCGGGCGGCTATCCGACGGCGGTGACGCACGCGTCGGGAAGCGACCCGGTGTACGTGGGCCGCATCCGCGAGGACATCTCGCATCCGCGCGGGCTCTCGCTGTGGGTGGTGGCGGACAACATCCGCAAGGGCGCAGCGCTGAACGCGGTGCAGCTCGCCGAACTCGTAATCGCCGAACGCTGAACTTCGTCGCATTGCGTGCGCCCTGTGGCCGCGGCTAGAGTCGCGGCCACAGGGGACATCTCCAAGGACATGCAGTGAAGCATTCGATGCGGCACCCATCGCTGAGATTGGCCCTGTCGGCCGCGCTCGCACTCGCGAGCAGCACCGCGGCGGCACTCGGCCTGGGGCAGATCGAAGTGCGTTCGGGCGCCGGGCAGCCGCTGCTGGCAGAAATCCCCGTCATCAGCAACGATCCGGCCGAGCTTGAGTTCCTGCAGGCGCGCCTAGCGTCCCCGGAGACCTTCGCGCGGATCGGCCTGCGGTCGCCCGTCGGTGCGGCGGCGGACCTGGAATTCACCGTCGGCACGAACCGCGCGGGCCGGCCGGTGATCCGCGTCACCACGCAGGAGCCGGTCAACGAGCCGCTGCTGACGTTCCTGGTCGAGGTGGACTGGGGGCAGGGACGACTGGTCCGCGAATATTCGGCGCTCGTGGATGCGCCGCGTGCCGTCGCGGCGCCGGTGCAGCCGCCGATCCAGGCCCCGCTTCCTGCGCCTTCGAATGTCATCGAACGGCCGGCGCAGGCAGCTGGATCGCCCGCTGGCGACGCAGCGGAGCAACCGCAGGCGGGCGCAAACGCGGATGCCGGATCGCAGGCACCTGCGGGTGGTCCGTCCGAATACGGTCCGGTGCGTCGTGGCGACTCGTTATCGAAAATCGCAGCGCGCGTCGGCCTCGTCGAGGGCAATACGCTCGACCAGGCCATGGTTGCGCTGCTGCGCGCGAATCCCGACGCGTTCATCGGCGGCGACATCAACCAGCTGAAGCAGGGCGCGGTGCTTCGCGTGCCGGCCACTTCGGACGTCGCGGCCGTCGACGCATCGCAGGCGGCGGAAGTCGTTCGCGAACGCATGCGGCAATGGCGGCAGGCCCGTCGGGCGGTGGCTGCATCGGCCGTGCAGGAAACCGCAGCGCCGGCTGCAGCAGCGCCGGCTGCAGCGCCAACACCGGGGCCGCGTCGTGCGCCTGCGCCCACTGCGTCAAGTACGAAGCCATCGCAACGGGCGGACGCACGCCTCGAAATCGCACCTCCGGCCGCCAGCCGGGCCAATCGCGCGGGAACACAGTCCGGCATCGAAGCCGGCGGTGAGGGTCAGATGCTTCGACAGGAATTGCAGGAATCGCGCGAGGCACTGGCGGCGCGCGATGCGGAATTGCAGGAACTCAAGGGCCGGATCGCCGAGCTGGAGAAGCTCCAGGCCGATCAGCAGCGACTGGTGGCGCTGAAGGACAGCGAGCTCGCGGCGGCCCAGCAACGTCTTGCGACGACAGGTCAGCCCGCCAATCCAGCTGCGGCGGCGCCGGATCCCGGACCCGCGCGGGACTCCGGGCTGCCATGGTTGCTTGGTGGCGTGGCGCTTCTCGCGCTTCTGCTCGGCGGCTGGTGGACGCGCCGCAGATCCGCCGCGCAGCCGGTGTTCCGCGCGCCCGCCACGGCATCGACCTCCGATCTCGCAGCGGCATTCCCGTTACGCGATCCGTCGGGCCCGGATGAAGACCTGCTGGTCGTCAAGGCGGGGGAGGCCGATGAGACAGGCGCGCTGGCGCCAATCGCGTCCTCGCACGCTGCGCAGGTAGCGCCGACGGCAGCGGCGCCACCTCACGTCGCAGCCGATGCTCCGGCTGCGTCAACGCGTCAGCCTACGAAGTCGGTCCTGGAAACGCCTCCGTCGCCTTCGCCGGCCGTTGCGTCGCTGATCGCAGAACCCCCTGCGCGGCTGGTCATGCCCGATTCCGTCGCGTCTGAGCCGACACCCGCAGCTCCGATCGATGCGCGGCCGATAGACGAGGAGCCGCAGCCTGCAGCTGCGATTCCGCCTACGCTGCGTCCCGTGGCGCCGACGGCCGACACACCCGCGCCTGTTTCGGCTCCCGTCAACGAGCGCATCGAACTCGCGCAGGCGTACCTGGAACTCGGCGATCACGAAAGCGCGCGCCAGTTGCTCGGCGAGGTCGCGGTCACCGGCGACCATGCCTCGCGCCAACAGGCCATCCGCCTGCTGCGCGGCCTCGACCCGCAATGACAGCAGCCGCGGCGGCCGACGCGCCGCCTGTGCAGCGTTACGCATTGGCGGTCGAGTACGACGGAAGCAACTTCTCCGGCTGGCAACGACTCAATCGCGCAGGCGAGCCGGACCTGCGCGGCGAGCCGACCGTGCAGGCGGCGCTCGAGGAGGCGCTCACGTTCGTCGCAGGCACTCGCATCGACACCGTGTGTGCGGGGCGCACCGACGCGGGTGTGCACGCATCGGGTCAGGTCGTGCATTTCGACAGCCCTGTCGAACGTGATCTCCGCGGGTGGGTGCTGGGCGCCACCTCGCGGTTGCCGTCCGATGTGTGCGTGCGCTGGTGCGTACCTGTCGATGGGCAGTTCCATGCGCGCTTCAGTGCACGAGCGCGGCGTTATCGCTATCGCATTCTTAATCGAGCCGTGCGTCCTGCACTGAATCGCCAGTACCTCAGCTGGGAACGTCGCCCTCTCGACGCACAGGCTATGCACCGCGCCGCGCAGTTGCTGCTGGGCGAGAATGATTTTTCAGCGTTCCGTACCGTGCACTGCCAGGCTGCGCATGCGCGGCGCGAGCTGCAGTACATCCATGTCGGGCGCGAGGACGACATCGTGGAGGTCGAGGTGCAGGCCAATGCATTCCTCCATCACATGGTCCGCAATATCGTCGGAAGCCTGCTCATGGTGGGGCGCGGCGAGCAGCGCGAGGCGTGGATCGGCGAACTGCTTGCCGGCCGCGACCGGACGGTGGCCGGGCCCACCGCGCCATCCGCGGGTCTTGTTTTTGTTGGCCCGCGGTATCCCGCCCAATGGCGACTTCCGGCCGAGGTGACCTTGTGAGTCGAACCCCTTTCCGCACCCGCATCAAGTTCTGTGGCTTGACCCGCCCCGGCGACGTGCGGCTCGCAAGCGAGCTCGGCGTCGACGCGGTCGGGTTCGTGTTCGCCGAGTCCAGCCCGCGCAAGCTGAAGGCCGAGGAAGCCCGCGCGATGCGCCATGCACTGGCACCGCTCGTCGATGCGGTGGCGCTTTTCATGAACAATCCGCTTGAGGAAGTGCGCGAGGTGGTTCGCCAGGTGCGGCCGAGCCTCCTGCAGTTCCATGGCGATGAGGACGATGCGTTCTGTCGCGGATTCGGCGTGCCTTACATGAAGGCGGTGCCGATGGGCGATGGAATCAGCGCCGACGACGCGATGGGCCTGCACCGGCGTTTTCCGGGCGCTGCGGGATTTTTGTTCGACAGCCATGGCAAGGGCGAGGGCGGCGGCAGCGGGCGCACGTTCGACTGGACCCGCGTCCCGGCGAATATGTACAAGCCGTTCGTGCTTGCAGGCGGGCTCAGCCAGGACAACGTATTCGACGCGATCTGCAAAACCATGCCGTGGGGCGTGGACGTGTCCAGCGGTATCGAGACATCGGCCGGCGTCAAGGATGGCGATCGCATGCGCCGCTTCGTCGAGGAAGTCCGGCGCGCGGACTGCCACGTGGACTGAGCGATCCACCGATTCACCAGCCGTAAGGACGCCGGTTGCCTCTTTGCAGGGCCGGCTGATTTCCAGACGGACTAAGGCGCGCCGCATTCCGAAGCGGGCTTTCGCCTAAACTGGCGCCCACGCCGCGATCGTCGGCGAAGTGCATCGATCCGTCCGCATGACTCTCGAAGCTCCCACCGATTTCCATGCCTTCCCGGATGCGTCCGGTCACTTCGGCCGATTCGGCGGCCGGTTCGTCGCCGAGACACTGATCGGTCCGCTGCAGGAACTTGCGGCCGCGTACGACGCGGCGCGCGTGGATCCTGCATTCATTGCGGAATTCGAGCGCGACCTTGCACATTACGTCGGTCGCCCAAGCCCGATCTATCACGCCGAGCGCCTGAGCGACGAAGTCGGCGGCGCTCGCATCCTGCTCAAGCGCGAGGACCTGAACCACACCGGCGCGCACAAGATCAACAACACGATCGGCCAGGCACTGCTGGCGTCGCGGATGGGCAAGCCCCGCATCATTGCCGAGACCGGTGCAGGCCAGCATGGTGTTGCATCGGCCACGGTTGCCGCGCGCCTGGGCCTGGAGTGCGTCGTGTACATGGGCGCGACCGACATCGAGCGCCAGAAGATCAACGTCTACCGCATGAAGCTGCTGGGCGCGACCGTCGTGCCCGTGACCAGCGGATCGGCGACGCTCAAGGACGCGCTCAACGAAGCGATGCGCGACTGGGTGACGAACGTGCTCGACACGTTCTAC
>CADCUA010000569.1 GCA_902805755.1 uncultured Lysobacter sp. | reverse complement strand
AACCGGTGGAGCGGCTGTCGACGACGCTAGCGCTCGATGGGCAGGTGCGTTTCCTGGGCCTGCATCGCGATGTGCCGGGGCTGCTGATGGGCGAGCGCATCTGCGTGCTGAGCACGCGTTACGAAGGCATGCCGCTTGCGCTGATCGAAGGCATGGCGGCGGGGTGCGCGGTGATCGGCAGCGACGTGCCCGGCGTGCGCGAGGTGATCCGCGATGGCGTAGACGGCCGGCTCGTGGCCGCGGGCGATCCGGTCGCGCTTGCCGATGCGCTGGAAGGCCTGCTGCGTGATCCCGACACCGCAGCGCGCATGGCCGCGGCCGCACGCAAGGCGGCGCTCGAGCGGCACGGGCGCGAGCTTATGAACGCGCGGTACGAGGCGCTGTTTCTGTCGCTCGCAGGTTCATCCACGACCACGCGCAAGCACGCCTAGCGCGGTCACCAGCGCAGCGGTCGCTGCGCAAGCCGCGTGGCCAGATGCGCATGCAGCGCACGGGCGTCGGCCTCGGGCATGAAGCGGATGCGCAACGGCGGTGAGAACACGCCGGCGCCCGCGGTGTCCAGCCACAACGTCGCCGTGCCGAAGTGGCGATCGACCGGCGAGCGGCTCAGGTGCAGGCTCTGCAGCTTGTCGATCTCGGCAAAGCGCCAGTGCCGCGACCACGCGCCACCGCGCACTGCGACCATCGTCGCGTTGACCGCATACGCGGCGCAGTGCACGCGCTTGCGCGCCTTGAGTGCCGCCCAGATCAGCCATACGAGCGCTACCAGGCCGAGCACACCGAAATGCCACACCAGCGCGGCGGTGGCCACGCCCGTCACCAGCGCTTCGGGCAGCCAGAGCCGCAATGCATGGCGCGGCAGCGCGATCCAGTCCAGGTGCGGCCAGCCGCTGTCGGGCAACAGATGGGTAATGAGCGCATCGCATGCATCCGGCGTGGCGATCGGCGCGATTGCGCGCAGCGCGCGCTGCTGTTGCTGTTCATCGGCGACGGCGGTATCCACCTCCAGGCTGCGACGACCGAGCAGGCGATGCGCAACGCCTTCGTGCAGTGTCCAGGCCTGGATGCGGCGACGGCTCGCACTTGTGCGCCAGCGCGCAAGCAGGCCGTGTTCCACCGTCAGTCGCCGGCGCTGCTCGCTCAGCCGGAAGCCGCTGTAATGCAGCACCGCCAGCACCACCGACAGCAGCCGCAGCAGCACAAACGCGAGCGCCACCAGGCTCAACGCGGTGGCGACGTACACCGACAGTGGCGGGTCGTTCTGCATCGCCCAGCCGAACGCGCGCTCGCCCCATTCGTCCATCAGGTTCGGCAGCATGCGCGGGCTGAACTGCGAAACGCCCGCGACCGCCGCGCCAACGGCGATCAGTCCGCGGTTCGACACCAGGCCGAGCCGCACGATCTCGCCCAGCGGCAGCTGCAGCAGCGTCTGCGCATCATCGACCGCCGCTGCGGACTGCACGTCGTGTGTCGCCGTCGCGCGCCCGCGCACCAGTGCTTCCAGCGCCAGTGCGTCATCGAGCCTGAGCACGCGCATCTGCGCTTCGGGCTTGCGGCCGCCGGCCGATTCCAGCCGCACTTCCGCGACGCCGAACAGGCGATGCAGCAGCGACTGCTGCAGCGCGACGTTGTGGATCCGGGCGAACGGAATCACGCGCAGGCTGCGTTCGAACAGGCCGCTGCGCACGACGAGGTGGTCGCCGGACACGCCGTAGCGGTACGTGAAGTACTGCCACAGCGCGCTGACCACCAGCACGCCGACGCCGATCAGCGGCCACAGCTCGTTGCGGTCGCCGCGGCCGAACACCAGCAGCGCGACCAGCGGCACCACGAACTGCTTGAGCTGCTGCACCAGCACGAACAACCACGACATCGGATGCAGCCGACGCTCGGCGGCATGCGCAGA
>CADCUA010000568.1 GCA_902805755.1 uncultured Lysobacter sp. | reverse complement strand
AGCCGGCGACGTCTAAGGGTCAGTACCTGCAGAAGGTGTCGATCAGCTCGACCATGGGCCCCGGCGTGACCGTCGATACGGCTTCGCTGACGCTCAAGTAATTCCGAATACGCCCGGTCCGCGAAAGCAGGGCCGGAGGGGCGAGCGCATCGCCCCACACTTTTGAAGGCGTCGTCCGGATTTACTCCGGGCGAAGCCGTCAAAGACCGCAGGTGCGGTCAGCGCGCTTCGACGACGTGCATGGAAGCACGCATTGGCAAGGATTCGCCGTCGAGGCAAGCGGGGCTGCTTAATCCGGATCCGTTTGGATCGGCCTGCGTAGATGGTGCCGCCTTTCTGGAATTTTTCTGGAGTGGCCACCACCGGGATGCCTTCGGTATCCCCGGCGCCAGGGATCAGGTGCCGCCCAGGACCGCAAACGGCAGGAGCCGTAAGCGGAGTTCATTTGGAGGAGTGCAATGGCTCTCAATCTGTCTCAGAAGCAAGAAGTAGTGGCCGAGCTCGCGGGAATCGCCGCGACCGCCCACTCCTTGGTTGCTGCCGAGTACGCAGGCATGTCGGTGGGTCAGTTGACCGCCATGCGCAAGCAGGCTCGCGAGAACGGCGTGTTCTTGAAAGTTGTCAAGAACACGCTGGCTGCCCGCGCGGTCGAAGGTACCGAATACGAGTGCACGAAAGACGCGCTCGTCGGTCCGCTGCTGTATGCGTTCTCGACGGAAGAACCCGGCGCTGCCGGGCGTCTGATCAAGGACTTCTCGAAGGGTAACGACAAGCTGAAGGCGAAAGTCGTGGCAATGGGTGGCCAGCTG
This sequence comes from uncultured Lysobacter sp., assembly GCA_902805755.1. Lineage (GTDB taxonomy): Bacteria > Pseudomonadota > Gammaproteobacteria > Xanthomonadales > Xanthomonadaceae > Cognatilysobacter. The sequence goes on along the minus strand of CADCUA010000568.1, from coordinate 5,015 downwards.
TATCCGGCCAGCCATGTCGACGTACTCGCTTCGCTGCCGACGCGCGAACAGGCACTGGCCATGCTGGCCCGAGTCCTGGCCGAGCCGGCCGCGATGTTCGCCCGCGCAGTCAAGGCCGTGGCCGACCAGCAGGGCGGTGGCGATGCCACCGACGCTGGCGCGGAAACGACCGAAGCCGTGGCCGAAACCGCCTGACGCCTGCGTGCTGACGCAAGCATCGTTCCCGAATCCGATTCGTAAGATCAATTTTCAGAGGTAATACAAAATGTCCCTGTCCAACGAGCAGATCGTCGACGCCGTCGCCGGCATGACCCTGATGGAAGTGATGGAGCTGGTAAAGGCCATCGAAGACAAGTTCGGCGTTTCCGCTGCCGCTCCGGTCATGGCCGCCGGCCCGGCCGCCGCTGCCGCCCCGGTTGAAGAGCAGACCGAGTTCAACGTCATCCTGAAGTCGGCTGGCGAGAAGAAGGTCGAGGTCATCAAGGCCGTGCGCGCCATCACCGGCCTGGGCCTGAAGGAAGCGAAGGACCTGACCGAAGCCGGTGGCGTCGTGAAGGAAGGCGCGTCGAAGGACGACGCTGCGAAGATGAAGAAGGATCTCGAGGCCGCTGGCGCGACCGTCGAAGTCAAGTAAGTCGTAGTTGCGTCGCCGGTTTCCATTGGCGACCACCTGAGGCTGGGGGCGTGAGCCCCCGGCCTTTGGCCGTTGTTGCGGTCAGGCAGTGCGCCCATTGGCGCCACACCTGCATCCGCGTTTGCAATCGAGTTGTCAGTTGGAAGTAGCGGGAGAGGGCGTGCTGGTGCCGGCAATACCAGCGACTCCCAACTGACAATTTAACTTTCCACGGGGCTCGCGGCAGTAAAGCCCGAGCGGTGTCGAGCCGGCGTCTAGGCCGCACCGCACACCCTGTTCAACGAGGCAGTAGCTCACATGACCACTTCCACGTCGAAGTACTCATTCACCGAAAAGAAGCGCGTCCGCAAGGATTTCGGCAAGCGCAAGTCGATTCTTGAGGTGCCCTTCCTGCTGGCGATCCAGGTCGACTCGTACCGCGAGTTCCTGCAGGAGAACACCGATCCCGCCAAGCGCGCCGATCGTGGCCTGCACGCGGCGCTCAAGTCGGTATTCCCGATCGTCAGCTACAGCGGCAACGCGGCGCTGGAATATGTCGGTTACAAGCTTGGCGAGCCGGCGTTCGACGAGCGCGAATGCCGCACGCGTGGCATGAGCTACGGCGCGCCGCTGCGCGTGACCGTGCGCCTGGTGATCTACGACCGCGAGTCGTCGACCAAGGCGATCAAGTACGTGAAGGAGCAGGAGGTCTACATGGGCGAGATTCCGCTCATGACCGGCAACGGCACCTTCATCGTCAACGGCACCGAGCGCGTCATCGTCTCCCAGCTGCACCGCTCGCCGGGCGTGTTCTTCGACCACGACCGCGGCAAGACGCACAGCTCGGGCAAGCTGCTGTACAGCGCGCGCATCATTCCGTATCGCGGCTCCTGGCTGGACTTCGAGTTCGACCCGAAGGACGCGCTGTTCACCCGTATCGACCGTCGCCGCAAGCTGCCGGTGACCGTGCTGCTGCGCGCGCTCGGCTATTCGAACGAAGAGATGCTGCGCGAGTTCTTCGAGATCAACACCTTCCACATCCTCCCCGAGGGTGTGCAGTGGGAGCTCGTGTCCGAGCGCCTGCGCGGTGAAACGCTGGACTTCGACCTGGCCGACGGCGACAAGGTGATCGTCGAGGCGGGCAAGCGCGTGACCGCGCGCCACGTCAAGCAGATGGAACAGTCGGGCATTGCCGCATTGGCCGTGCCGGACAGCTATCTCGTGGGCCGCATCCTTTCGCACGATGTCATCGATCCGAAGACCGGCGAGCTGCTTGCGAGCGCGAACGACGAGCTCAACGAAGACCACCTCGCTGCACTGCGCAAGGCCGGTATCGAGTCGGTCGGCACGATCTGGGTAAACGACCTCGACCGTGGTCCGTACCTCTCGAACACGCTGCGCATCGATCCGAGCAAGACCCAGCTCGAAGCGCTGGTCGAGATCTACCGCATGATGCGTCCGGGCGAGCCGCCCACCAAGGACGCCGCGCAGAACCTGTTCCACAACCTGTTCTTCACGTTCGACCGCTACGACCTGTCCGGCGTCGGCCGCATGAAGTTCAACCGCCGCATCGGCCGCAAGGAAACGACCGGCGCGTCCGTGCTGTACGACGCGAAGTACTTCGCCGAGCGCAAGGACGAAGAGTCCGCACGCCTGCGTGGCGAGCTCGGCGCGACGTCCGACATCCTTGATGTGATCCGCACGCTGACCGAAATCCGTAACGGTCGCGGCGTGGTCGACGACATCGATCACCTGGGCAACCGTCGCGTTCGCAGCGTCGGCGAAATGGCCGAGAACACGTTCCGCGTCGGCCTGGTCCGCGTCGAGCGTGCGGTCAAGGAACGCCTGTCCATGGCGGAGTCCGAAGGCCTCACGCCGCAGGAGCTCATCAACGCCAAGCCGGTGGCCGCCGCGATCAAGGAGTTCTTCGGTTCCTCGCAGCTGTCGCAGTTCATGGACCAGAACAACCCGCTGTCGGAAGTCACGCACAAGCGTCGCGTGTCGGCCCTCGGCCCGGGCGGTCTGACCCGTGAGCGCGCCGGCTTCGAAGTGCGCGACGTGCATCCCACGCATTACGGCCGCGTCTGCACCATCGAAACGCCTGAAGGCCCGAACATCGGCCTGATCAACTCGCTTGCCGTGTTCGCACGCACGAACCAGTACGGTTTCCTCGAGACCCCGTACCGCCGCGTCGTGGACGGGCAGGTGACCGACGAAGTCGAGTTCCTGTCGGCGATCGAAGAGAACGAATACGTCATCGCACAGGCGAATGCCCCGCAGGATGACAGCGGCAACCTCACCGCGCAGTTCGTCGCCTGCCGTTACCAGGGCGAGTCGCTGCTCAAGCCGCCGGCCGAGATCCACTTCATGGACGTCTCGCCGATGCAGACCGTATCGGTCGCCGCGGCGCTGGTGCCGTTCCTCGAGCACGACGACGCGAACCGCGCGCTCATGGGCGCGAACATGCAGCGTCAGGCCGTTCCGACGCTCAAGTCCCAGAAGCCGCTGGTCGGCACGGGCATCGAGCGCGCAGTGGCGCGTGACTCGGGCGTTACCGTGAATGCATTGCGTGGCGGCACGATCGAACAGATCGACGCGGCGCGCATTGTGGTCAAGGTCAACGAGGACGAGATCTCCGGCGAAACCGATGCCGGCGTCGACATCTACAACCTGATCAAGTACACGCGTTCAAACCAGAACACCTGCATCAACCAGACCCCGCTGGTGAAGGTCGGTGACGTGATCGAGCGCGGCGACGTGCTGGCCGACGGTCCTTCCACCGACATCGGCGAGCTCGCGCTGGGCCAGAACATGCTCGTCGCGTTCATGCCGTGGAACGGCTACAACTTCGAAGACTCGATCCTGCTCAGCGAGCGCGTCGTCAAGGAAGACCGCTACACGACGATCCACATCGAAGAGCTGACCTGCGTCGCGCGTGACACGAAGCTCGGGCCGGAGGAAATTTCCGCCGACATCCCGAACGTGTCCGAGAACGCATTGAACCGCCTCGACGAGTCGGGCGTGGTGTACATCGGCGCCGAAGTGCGTGCCGGCGACATCATGGTGGGCAAGGTCACGCCGAAGGGCGAGAGCCAGCTCACGCCGGAAGAAAAGCTGCTGCGCGCGATCTTCGGCGAGAAAGCGTCCGACGTTAAGGACAGCTCGCTGCGCGTGCCGCCCGGCATGGACGGCACCGTCATCGACGTGCAGGTCTTCACCCGCGACGGCATCGAGAAGGACAAGCGCGCGCGTCAGATCGAGGAGTCCGAGATCCGTCGCGTCAAGAAGGATTTCGACGACCAGTTCCGCATCCTCGAGGCGGCGATCTACAACCGCCTGCGCGGCCAGCTCATCGGCAAGACCGCCAATGGCGGTGGCGGCCTGAAGAAAGGCGAGACGGTCACCAGTCTGGTGCTGGACGGCCTGAAGAAGTCGGACTGGTTCACGCTGCGCATGAAGGACGACGACGCGATCGAAGCGATCGAACGCGCCCAGAAGCAGATCGAGACGCACAAGGCCGAGTTCGAAAAGCGCTTTGCCGACAAGCGCGCGAAGATCACCCAGGGCGACGACCTCGCACCGGGCGTGCTGAAGATGGTCAAGGTGTTCCTCGCTGTTAAGCGCCGCATCCAGCCGGGCGACAAGATGGCCGGCCGTCACGGCAACAAGGGTGTCGTCTCGACGATCGTGCCGGTGCAGGACATGCCGTACATGGCTGACGGTGAGACCGTCGACATCGTGCTGAACCCGCTCGGCGTGCCGTCGCGCATGAACATCGGCCAGATCCTCGAAGTCCACCTCGGGTGGGCGGCGAAGGGCCTGGGCGCGAAGATCCAGCGCATGATCGATGCACAGGCGGCGGTCACCGAGCTGCGTGCGTTCCTCGACCAGATCTACAACCACGACAACGAAGTCGTGGGCGAGCGCGTGGACCTGACGCAGTTCTCCGACCAGGAGCTGATGACGCTGGCGAAGAACCTCACCGACGGTGTGCCGATGGCGACGCCGGTGTTCGACGGCGCGGCGGAAAGCGAGATCAAGCGCATGCTGACGCTTGCAGACCTGCCGACCGGCGGCCAGACGATCCTGCACGACGGTCGTACGGGCGAAGCGTTCGAGCGCCCGGTCACGGTCGGCTACATGCACATGCTGAAGCTGAACCACCTCGTCGACGACAAGATGCACGCGCGTTCGACCGGTCCGTACTCGCTCGTCACCCAGCAGCCGCTGGGCGGCAAGGCGCAGTTCGGCGGCCAGCGTTTCGGCGAGATGGAAGTCTGGGCGCTGGAAGCCTACGGCGCGTCCTACGTGCTGCAGGAAATGCTCACCGTCAAGTCGGACGACGTCACCGGCCGGACCAAGGTGTACGAAAACCTGGTCAAGGGCGATCATGTGATCGATG
>CADCUA010000567.1 GCA_902805755.1 uncultured Lysobacter sp. | reverse complement strand
TCCATGCTGCACTTCGATCTGAGGCGCACCAGGCCGCGCGTTAGCCTGGGTCGAACGCCAGTCTCTGTCGAACCAGAGAGACGTGTAGTGCAAGCGTCGCTAGAAGCGTTTCTGCATCACCCAATCGTCCTGCACATCGGTCCCAACCCGGAACGTCGCGCGGCCGACGATCTCGAAGCCGTGGCGACGATAGAACGCGATCGAGCGTTGCGCCTGTTGCCAGACGCTCAACCACAGGCCGTCAATGCCGCGCGAGACGCTCTCGGCGTGCACCCAATCCATCAGCGCCGAGCCAAGGCCCTGCCCGTGATAGGCGGCCAACACGTAAAGCCGCCCCAGTTCCGCCGGCTGCCGCAGTGTGATGCTCTCCGGCGCAGGCGATGCGAAGCGCAACTGACCAAACCCCGCCCACGCATCGTCCGCGCTTTCCACCACACGCGTTACGACCGCCGGATCGTCGAGCTCCGCGGCCTGCTGCTTGGCGGAGTAGGCCTGTGCAAGAAACGACTCGACATCCTGCGCGGAACTGCTGTGGCCGAACGCTTCGATGAACGCCTGGCGCATCAGTGCCGACAGGCGCGGTGCTTGCGACGCCGAAGGCACTCGAATCACGCACGCTCCCTGTTGACGATGCACGCGCAATCTTCGTCCATCGCGCGATGCCGCGCCACCGCGCCTAGAACGTACCGGCAATGGAGAACGACAGGATCGGGCCGATGCGTCGATTGCGCTGCTCGATGAAATCGACCGGGCCGGTGCGCCGGTCGACGTACACGACGCGGTCCCACATGCTCATCGCGCCCAGTGCGTTGCCTGCCGTCACCCGCACGGTCAGTCCCTTGAGGTTCTTGCGCTCGACAAACAGCGAACCCCACACCGGGCCCTCCCACATGCGCCCGACTTCGGTCAGTCGATAGTTGCGTGCATGGAAGCTGTAGCCGAGATCCGCGCCCCAGGCCCAGTTCGAGCCGGGTACGTCATGACGCAGGCCGAGCTCGGCGGCCTCCTGCAGGCTGTTGCTGATCGGACGCATCTCGCCGGTCAATGGATCGCGCACGCGGCTTTCCTCGAACTGCATGCGCGCGTTGATCTTCGCGCCCTGCCAGCCCAGCGGGTCGAGGTTGAACGTGCCTTTCCACTCCACGCCGTAAAGCGTCGCGCGATCGATGTTGCCCGGGCTTTCGCCGCTCTCGCCGATCGGCACGATGTCGACAATGTCGTCGATGCGCTGGCCATAGAGGCGCACGCTCGTGGTCCCATAAGCGCCGAGGTCGCGAACGGCTTCGACTTCCAGCTCCCACGTTTGCGGTGGCACAAGATCGGGATTGCCGGCGTTCGTGCGATCGTCGTTGAGATTCACCGAGGCCAGGAAGTCATAGAAGTTCAACTGGCCGACGCGACGCTGCAGCTTCACGTTGAGATCGAGCGACGATGTCGGCTTGTAAGCCAGCGAAACCAGTCCTTTCGGACGCACGAACGATCGCGTCAGGCCGCCTGCGCCGGCCTGCGACAGGCGCGAGAACTCTCCGCCGAGGCTTGCCTGCAGCGTCAGCTCGGGCGATAGCGTGCGGCCGTAGGTCCCCATGACTTCGTAGCGGTCTTCCTCGACGGTTGCCGTGCCGCCGGGCAGCGGCTGCGGCACGTAGAGGCCGGCGGCATCGCGGATGAAGAGGCCCGATGCGCTCTCGAGCCGGTTGAACGCGTATTCGCCGGAGACCTGCCAGTCACCACCGGCTTTCCAGCGGTACTCGGCGCGACCGATGCGCTCGGTTTCGCGACCGTCCCGCGTAAAGCGACTGCCGGTCGTGGGCGCGCCGCTGGCGAATGCGACCTCGACCGTGTCCGAACGCGGCTCGTATGCGAAACGGTCCAGCCCGATGAGCTTGAGGCGGCCGCGTCCGAGTGCGAAC
>CADCUA010000566.1 GCA_902805755.1 uncultured Lysobacter sp. | reverse complement strand
AGCTACAGCCACCATAAAACCGTGCGGCGAGCCATCGAAATCGACAGCACGCCTTGTTTGAATTTCGCACTGCGCGAGGGCGGATTCGTCCTCTTCCAGTGATGCCACACCAACCTTGCATGGCGCGCCCGGCAGGACTCGAACCTGCAACCACCGGCTTAGAAGGCCGGTGCTCTGTCCGGTTGAGCTACGGGCGCCAGTCCATACAACATAACCGGCGACCGTTTTATTGGTCGGGGCAGAGGGATTCGAACCCCCGACCCTCTGGTCCCAAACCAGATGCGCTACCAGACTGCGCTATGCCCCGATGCCGGGCTTCCGCGGCGCCTGAACGCTGCGAAAGGCCGGCCATTCTGCGGTCGGGTGCAGGCCGTGTCAATGCACCATGCCACGTGCCGACGGAGTATTCTGATCCGGAATTGTTCACGCCTTCTGGGGGCAGCGCATGCGAAGCGGTAATCCGGCACTGAAAGAATCCACGTTCCTCGACCTCGGCAGCGGCGCGGTGGTGCGCGGCGATGCGGGTGCGATGACACTTAATGGAACAGTCAACAAGACCGCCTTGCTGCTCGTCATCACACTCGCCGGTGCGCTGTACACCTGGAACCTGTTCTTCTCGAGCAATGGCACCGCGAACCTGACCCCGTACGTGCTGGTCGGCGCGCTCGGCGGGCTGGTCATGGCGCTGCTGACGATCTTCAAGAAGACCTGGGCGCCGGTCACCGCGCCGATGTACGCGGGTCTGGAAGGCCTTTTCATCGGTGCCGTTTCCGCCATGTTCGAACAGCGCTTCCCCGGCATCGTGATGCAGGCGGTCGGCCTGACGTTCGGCACGCTTGGAGCACTGCTGCTTGCGTATCGCAGCGGGCTCATCAAGGCCACCGAAAACTTCAAGCTCGGCGTGGTGGCCGCGACGGGCGGCATCGCGCTGCTCTATCTGGTGAACATCGTGATGGGCTTCTTCGGCTCGTCCATTCCCTTCATCCATGAAGGCGGCGCGCTGGGCATCGCGTTTTCGGCTGTCGTGGTCGTGGTCGCGGCACTGAACCTCGTGCTCGATTTCGACTTCATCGAAACGGGCGTCGAACAGGGCGCGCCGAAGTACATGGAGTGGTATGCGGCGTTCGGCCTTCTGGTCACGCTGGTGTGGCTGTACCTCGAAATCCTGCGCCTGCTTTCGAAGCTGCAGTCGCGCGACTGATCAGGGCGCAACACGCGCAAAAAAACGGGGCGCCTGGCGCCCCGTTTTCACATCCGCAGTTCGACGGCGTTGCCTGCTTACAGGCGCCGCATGATCGCGTCAGCGAATGACGACGTGTTGCCGTCGCCCCCGAGATCCGGCGTAAGCGAGTCGCGAGCCTCGAGCGTTGCGATGATCGCTGCGCGCAGGCGCTCGGCCTGCTCCGGCATCGCAAGATGGTCCAGCATCTGTGCGGCGCCCAGCAGCAGTGCGCACGGGTTCGCCTTGCCCTGCCCGGCAATATCCGGCGCGGTGCCGTGCACGGCCTCGAAGATCGCGGCATCGGTGCCGATGTTCGCGCCGGGCGCAAGGCCCAGGCCGCCAACCAGGCCCGCACACAGGTCGGAGAGGATGTCGCCGAACAGGTTCGTCGTCACCAGGATGTCGAACTGCTCGGGCTTCATAACCAGCTGCATGCAGCAGTTGTCCACGATCATCTCGTTGCACTCGATGTCCGGATACTCCTGCGCGACCGTGCGTGCGGTGCGCAGGAACAGGCCGGAAGTCGACTTCAGGATGTTCGCCTTGTGCACGACCGTGACTTTCTTGCGGCCAACCCGGCGCGCGAGTTCGAACGCATAACGCACGATGCGCTCGGAGCCGCGACGCGTGACCCGCTGCTGCAGCAACGCGGTCTCGCCGTCCTCGCTGAGCGACTGGCCTTCACCGATGTAGGCGCCTTCGGTGTTCTCGCGCACGGTGATGAGGTCCACGCCCATCGGAAAGCGCGACTTGGTGTTCGGGAACGACTTTGCCGGGCGCACGTTCGCGTACAGGTCGAAGCGCTTGCGAAGCTCGACGTTGATCGAGGAGAAGCCCTCGCCCACCGGCGTCGTCAACGGGCTTTTCAGCGCGATGCGGTTCGTGCGGATCGAATCGAGCGTCGACTGCGGCAGCAGCTCGCCGTGCTTCTCCAGCGCGACCAGGCCGGCATCCGCGAATTCGTACTGCAGGCCGAGACTCATCGAGTCGAGCACGCGCAGCGTGGCGTCCATGATTTCCGGGCCGATACCGTCGCCGCGGATCACCGTAATGGTCTGGGTCATTGGGGGTTCCAGCTGATGGGCGCAGTGGAATCACGGCGCCGGATGGATAACCCCGAAATTATGCCGGAAGCGGCCTGGACCTGCAGGCGGTAACGGTCCCGCTTCGGGGCGCATGCGCCCCTCTGGTTTTACCTTGCGCCAACGAATGACGCTTTCCTGCCGTATCGGCGCGGCAGGTCAAGCGTGGTCGTGACTTGCGGGCGCCGCCGCTTCGCCCTGTTCGAGCCGGTCGAGAAAGTCGACAGCGCGGCGCATGTGCGGGATGACGATCGAGCCGCCCACAACGAGCCCGACCGAGAACGCCTCGAACATTTCGGCGCGGTTGACGCCGGCCTCCTTGCATTGCGCGACGTGATAGCTGATGCAGTCGTCGCAACGCAGCACCATCGACGCGACGAGACCGAGCAACTCCTTGGTCTTCACATCCAGCGCGCCGGCCTGGTAGGTCTGCGTGTCCAGCGCGAAGAACCGTCGCACAACCTGGTTCGGCTCGGCCAGGATCCGCTCGTTCATGCGCTTTCGGAATGCCGTGAATTCGGCAACGCGATCGGCTTCGGCCTGCGAGGCGTCCGTGCTCATGCGTGTGGCCCCTCGCTCGCCAGCAATGCATCAAGTCCGCCGGCACGGTGCAGCGCGATCATGTCGTCGTAGCCGCCCACGTGCGTGTCGCCGATGAAGATCTGCGGGACGCTGGTGCGCTTGGTGAGCGCCTGCATGCGGCTGCGCTCCTGCGGGTCGAGGTCGATGCGCACCTCGGTCCAGGTCTGGCCCTTGCTCTTCAGGAAGTTCTTGGCGGCCACGCAGTACGGGCAGACCGCGGTCGAGTAGATGGTGATGGGGGGCGTGTTGGGGACGGCTTCGCTCAAGGACATACTCCGAAGGAACCTCAGTAATAGGCTGTGGTCGAATATGGGACCGCGGCGCGGGGATTTCCATCCCGGCCCGCGTACCCGAAATGGCAGGATGCCGCCGGGGCGCTTAAAGCGGCGTTCACAGCGGTAGCGTCACCTTCCCCGTCGTCGAGCCTTTCCAGGAAACGCCCTTGCGCCGCATCACCCTGCTCTCCGCCGCCCTGACGTTCGCGCTCGCCGGGCCCGTTGTCCATGCGCAGCAATCGCAGTTGCCCGACATCGGTTCATCCGCGGCCGAGCTTCTGACGCCGGTGCAGCAGCAGCGCTACGGCGACATGATGCTGGGGCAGTTGCGGCAGTACGACTACCTGCTTGAAGACCCGCTCGTCGATACCTGGCTGGATACATTGGGCAGCCGCCTGGTGGCGAACAGCGACCAGCCGCGGCAACCCTTTACGTTCTTCATGCTGCGGCAGCGGCAGATCAATGCCTTTGCGACGCTGGGCGGTTATGTCGGTGTCAACGTGGGGCTGATTCTCGCCGCCGAGCGCGAGGATGAAGTCGCGGCAGTGATGTCGCACGAGATCGCGCACGTCACCCAGCACCATGTGCTGCGCGCGGTGGAGCGCGCGCAACGCGATCAGCTGCCGATCATGCTGGCGATGCTCGGCGCGATCGTCGCGGCGCAGTCGGCGGGTGGCAATTCCAGCGACGATGCCGCGCAGGCGGTCATCGTGTCGGCGATGGGCCTCGCGCAGCAGAGGCAGATCGACTACACCCGATCGAACGAATCCGAGGCCGACCGCGTCGGTATCCGCACGCTCGCGCGAAGCCGCTACGACACGGACGCGATGTCAGGCTTCTTCGGCACGCTGCAGGCACGCTCGCGAACGAACGCGGCGAACTGGTACGGCGAAACGCCCGACTACCTGCGCACGCATCCGGTCACGACCACGCGCATCAGCGAGGCGAAGGACCTGGCGAACCAGCTGGCGCGTGCGCCGGCGAGTTATGTCGACACGGGGGGCCGCAGTGACAATCCGATGTTGCCGACTGGCCTGCAGGTCGGCGCCCGGCTCGACAGCGGCGGCACGGGCCTGTTCGACCTCGCCCGCGAGCGCATGCGCGTGCTCAGTGCCGACACGCCGACAGAAGCCGTCGGTGAATACGAGCGGCTCGCGCGCGCGAACAAGCTCTCCGACGCCCAGCGCTACGGCTTGGCGGTTGCGCGACTGCGCGCGAACCAGGCTGCGGCGTCCGCTCGCGAGCTGGGATCGCTGCTCGAAAACCAACCGGATCATCCGTGGATCATCCTGAGCCTTTCCGAAGCCGAGGCGCAGAGTGGCCAGTCGGCACGCGCCCTGGAGCGGCTTGAGGCACTGCTGCAGCAGAACCCGGACAACCGCGCCGTCGCGCTGGTGTTCGCCCGCGTGCTCGCCGAGCGCAACACGCCCGAAGCCGGCCGTCGCGCCCAGGCGATGCTGCGTCCACTGATGGGCCGGGCTACGAACGACCCCGCGTTCCAGCGCGTGTTCGCGCGGGCCAGCGAAATCGCGGGTGACGTGGTGCGCGCGGGCGAGGCGCATGCCGAGGCCGCCTACCTCAACGGCCGACCCGAGCAGGCGCTGGTGCAGCTCAACACGCTGAAGAAGCGCAGCGACCTGGACTACTACGCGCGTGCCCGCATCGAGTCGCGCATCGCGGCAATCACGCCGACGGTCCTGGAACTAAAGCGCCAGGGCATTCGCGACGAGGACCTGCGCAGGCGCTGATTGCGGGCGAATGTGACCGTGTCACGGCCACGTCATAAAACGGTAGTGTACTGGCGCGGCTGCGACCCCTGGCCTCTCCGGTGAACCGTGCTAAAGCGCATCCTGATCGTTGAAGACGAACCGGCCATCCGCGACATGGTCGCCTTCGCCCTGCGCAAGGGCGAATACGACCCGGTGCATGCGGGCGATGCGCGTGAAGCGCAGGCCGCCATTGCCGATCGTGTCCCGGACCTGATCCTGCTCGACTGGATGCTGCCCGGCACCAGCGGTCTGGAACTTGCTCGGCGCTGGCGCAAGGAGTCGCTGACGCGCGAGATCCCCATCATCATGCTCACGGCGCGCGGCGAGGAGAACGATCGCGTCGGCGGTCTTGAAGCCGGCGTCGACGATTACGTCGTCAAGCCATTCTCCGCGCGCGAACTGCTCGCCCGCATCCGCGCCGTGCTGCGCCGTTCGCGCGATGACGACGAGGACGGCAGCGTCGCGGTCGGCCCGCTGCGGATCGATGGCGCCGCGCACCGCGTGTTCGCCCGCGCCACCGAAGGCGACCAGGCGGTGCAGATCGGCCCGACCGAATACCGCCTGCTGCACTTCTTCATGACCCACCCGGACCGCGTGTATTCGCGCTCGCAACTGCTCGATCACGTGTGGGGTGGCAGCGTCTACGTCGAGGAGCGCACGGTCGACGTGCACATCCGCCGCCTGCGGAAGACGCTGGAACCACACCAGGTCGATGGCATGGTGCAGACGGTGCGCGGCGCCGGCTACCGGTTTTCGGCCTCGCCTGCGGGCTGATGCGCGGCCGCTCTGCGCTGCGTCTTCATCGGCGCACCCACTAGACTCGAGCCCATGCCGCCACGAACCCGATACGCCTGGTTGCGCACGCTTGGCCAGCTCCTGCTGGTGCTTGGGGGCG
>CADCUA010000565.1 GCA_902805755.1 uncultured Lysobacter sp. | reverse complement strand
GCGGCGGCCAAGCGCGCAGCGCCGTCGGGATCACGCAGCAGGCCCTCCAGCGCATCGGCAAGCGCGACCGGATCGCCCGCCGCCACAAGCCGGCCATCCACGCCATCGCGGATCACCTCGCGCACGCCCGGCACGTCGCTGCCGATCACCGCGCACCCGGCCGCCATGCCTTCGATCAGCGCAAGCGGCATGCCCTCGTAACGCGTGCTCAGCACGCAGATGCGCTCGCCCATCAGCAAGCCCGGCACATCGCGGTGCAGGCCCAGAAAACGCACCTGCCCATCGAGCGCTAGCGTCGTCGAAAGCCGCTCCACCGGTTCGCGATGCTGGGATTTACCGGCGCCGGCGAAGTACACCGGCGGCTGCAGGCCGCGCTCGCGCAGCAGCGCGACCGCACGCAGCAACGTGGCATGGTCCTTCTGCTTGGAATAGCGCGCGACCATGACGATGCCCGCTTCGCGCTGCACAAATGGCACTGCATCGGCGCCGGCGAACGGTTCCAGCCGCACGCCGTTCGCAATCGCGATCGTCCGTTCGGCCGGCATGCCCATCGCAAGCAACGCGAGCCGCACGCCGTCCGAGCAGCCGACGATGCGCGCGGTGCGGCGCGCGAGCCAGCGCGTCTGCGCACGACGCCACGGCGTGTAGCGCTCGCGCGTGTTGTGTTCGACATGCACCAGGTGCGGCACCCCGGCGAGCAGGCCCGCGTAGCGCCCCCACAGGTGCTCGCTGAAGCCGTGCGCGACCAGCACGTCGGGGCGGAAGCGCCGGCACAGCCGCACCAGGCTGACCACGGTTGCCAGATGCGACCAGCCGGGCACGGTCGCCACCGGCGTGCCCGCGCGCTCGAGCTCGGCAATGCGCGCCGGATCCGTGCGCCGCTTGCGCCTGAGCACCAGCAGCGGCTCGATTGACTCGCTGTCGCGCGCCGCGTTCACCAGCGCGATCGCCACCTGCGTCGCGCCGCCGGAAAATCCGCCGGTGACGAAGTGCAGCACGCGCACGCGTCGTTTAATGGAATCAGAGGAAATTGCAGCGGATGCGGGCGATGGATCGGACATGCCCGCAGTGTCCCACGGCGCGGCCGGCGAGCGCCTCTATACTCGCGCCCGTTGCAAGGAGCCCTGCATGTCGCTTCCCCCTGCCCTGTCGGGCGTGGTGATCACCTACAACGAAGCCGACCGCATCGCGCGATGCGTGTCGTCGCTGGCGGGGGTGTGCCGCGAGGTGATCGTGCTCGACTCGGCGTCCACCGACGACACCGTCGCGATCGCACGCGCGGCCGGCGCACGCGTGGAGCAGCGTGCGTGGGAGGGATTTGCGAAACAGAAGAACGCGGCGATCGCGCTCGCAACGCAGCCCTGGGTCATCCTGCTTGATGCGGACGAGTGGCTGGAGCCCGCCGCGCAGGACGCGGTACGTGCGCTGTTCGCAGGCCCTGTCGAAACGGCCGACGTCTGGCTGCTGCGGCGTCGCACGCATTACCTGGGCCATGCCATGCGCGGCGGCAGTTTCGCGCGCGAGCCGGTGCAGCGCCTGTTCCGTTCGCACCTGCGCCACGCGATCCGCCCGGTGCACGAGTACCTGGATGTGGCCGGCCAGCGCGAAGTGCTGTCGATGATCGAACTGGAACACGACACCGCGCGCGACCCCGACGAATACTGGCGCAAGCTGCAACGCTACGCGCGGCTGTGGGCCGAGGAGCAGGCGAAGCGTGGGCGTCGGGCCGCGCCGGGACGCGGGCTGCTGGCGGCATTCGCATATGCGGTGAAGAATCTTGTGGTGCGCAGCGGATGGATCGATGGTCTGCCGGGATTGCGTTTCCACCTGATGCACATGCGCTATGCGCGGCTCAAGTACGAGCTGCTGCGCACGCTGCGATAAGGCAATTGCCATGCGCGTGAACATGCA
>CADCUA010000564.1 GCA_902805755.1 uncultured Lysobacter sp. | reverse complement strand
TGCATCGTTCGGCAGCATCCACGAGCCGCCCACGGTGACCACGTTCGGCAGCGCGAGATAGGCCGGCGCGCGCGCGGCGTCGATGCCGCCGGTCGGGCAGAACTTCGCGAGCGGAAACGGGCCGGCGAAGCTGCGCAGCGCGTTGACGCCGCCGCTGGATTCGGCCGGGAAGAACTTGAAGCGGCGGTGCCCGCGCTCCAGCCCGCGCATCAGTTCGCTCGCGGTCGCGACCGCGGGAATCCACGGGATCGCCGAGGCGTCGGCGGCGTCGTACAGCGCATCGGTGGCGCCGGGCGAGATCGCGAACGCGGCGCCGGCTTCGCGCACCGCGTCCAGGTGCACCGGCGTCAGCACGGTGCCGGCGCCGACGCAGGCGCCGGGCACTTCGCAGGCGATGCGATGGATCGATTCGAGCGCGGCGTCGGTGCGCAGCGTGATCTCCAGCACCGGCAGGCCGGCATCGACGAGCGCACGCGCGAGCGGCACCGCGTCGTCCAGGTGTTCGATCGCGATCACCGGCATGATCGGTGCGCGCGTCAGCACCAGGTCGGCGCGCTCGGCGCGCAGTTCCGGGGTGGTCCACAAGGTCATGCGAGCTCCTCCTGCTTCGCCTGGCGCAGCGCCACCGCGGCGCCGAGCAGGCCGGGGTTGGGGTGGGTGACGACGTGGATCGCGACCGATTCCAGGTAGGCGGCAAAGCGGCCCTTCGCGAGGAAGCGTTCGCGGAACGCGCTGCTGCGCAGGAACGGCACGAAGCGCGGCACGATGCCGCCGGCAATCATCACCGTGCGTGCGCCGTGGATCAGCGCGGCGTCGCCGGCCACGCTGCCCAGCACCGCGCAGAAACGCGCGAGCGCGCGGCGAGCGGCGACGTCGCGGCCATCCAGCGCCATCTCGACGATGTCGGCCGGCTCGCGCAGCGCATCGGTCTGGCCGACTTCCGGATGCGTCGCGCCGCGCAGCACCGCATCGACATGTGACAGCCCCTTGCCGCACAGCACGCGCTCGTTCGAGGCGCGGCCATGGTGCGCGGTCAGCCAGCGCGCGATCAGCTGCTCCTCGTCGCCGTTCGGCGCGAACGTCACGTGGCCGCCTTCGGTTTCCACGACCTGCCAGCCCTGCGCCTCGGAGCCGACCAGCAGCGCGACGCCCAGGCCCGTGCCGGGGCCGAGCACCGTAACCGGCCCGCGCAGCGCCGGCGTGGGCGCGCCGTGCAGCGTGATGCAGTCGTCCGGCTGCAGCGCGGGCACCGCCCAGGCGACCGCGCCGAAATCATTGAGCAGGCGCAGCTCGGTCAGCCCGAGCGCGTCGCGCAGCTCGCTGCGGCTGAACGACCACGCGCGGTTGGTCAGGCGGATCTCGTCGGCATCCACCGGCGAGGCGACCGCGATTGCCGCGCGCCGCGGCTGCACGCCGACCGATTGCAGGTAATGGCCGGCCGCATGCTGCAGGCTTGCGAACTCCGCGTTCTGCAGCGTCTTCGCCTGCAGCGCCTCGGGGCAGGGCGCATGCATGTCGACCAGCGCAAAGCGCGCATTCGTGCCACCGATGTCGGCGATCAGGCCATAGCGCGCGTCATCGCCGCCGAGCGCCACCGTCATGCGGCGCGCTCCGTCGTCGTGGCGACGCCTTCGAACGCGTGCGCGGCCTGCGCCTGCAGCATCGGCGCGTCATCGAACAGGCTGCACGCGCCTTCCTCGGCGGTGCCGGCGCGTGCGCGCATCAGGCCGAACAGCTCGCGGCCCATGCCGAACTGCCGCGCCACCACGCCCGGCGCTTCGGCATTGCGCGATTGCCATTCGATCGCATCGACCAGCGCGTCCATCGTGCCGGCCTCGGCGTCGATACTGATCAGGTCGCCGTTGCGCACGCGGCCGATCGAGCCGTTGTCCAGCGCTTCCGGCGTGACGT
>CADCUA010000563.1 GCA_902805755.1 uncultured Lysobacter sp. | reverse complement strand
AACGACGAGCTGCGCAGCGAACTCGTCCCATTGAACAAGAAGTATCCGATCGCGGAGCTGATGGATGCCTGCCAGCGCTATGCGATGCGCAAGCGCGGTACCTCGATCACGTTCGAATACACGCTGATGAAGGGTGTCAACGACCAGCCGCAGCACGCGCGCCAGCTTGCGCGCCTCATGCGTCAGTTCGACAACGCGATGCAGATGAAGGACGCGGCGAAGGTCAACCTGATCCCGTTCAACCCGTTCCCCGGCACGCAGTTCGAACGTTCGCCCGAGGCCGACATCCGCAGCTTCCAGAAGCTCCTGCTGGACGCGAAGGTGCTCACGACCGTGCGTCGCACGCGCGGTGACGATATTGATGCAGCCTGCGGACAGCTGAAGGGCCAGGTGATGGATCGGACACGCCGACAGGCGGAGTTCCGCAAGCGACTGGAAGGGCAGGGAGTCGACGATGCCGCATGAGCGGCGGCGTAGGACCCGTTCTTCGACGCTGACGACACGCGGAGCGCTGTTGGTGACTCTTCTCCTTGGAGGGCTTGCTGGCCTCAGCGCTTGCAAAAACCTGCCGGGCGGGCAGCCGGATGTATCGCGTGGCAAGTTCCGCCAGACCTCCAGGGACATTTCGGTCCGCGAACCGCCTGGTCGAAGTGCGGACTCGAGGGCGCTGGTGCTGCTCGCGCAGCAGCGGCTGCAGACCGGGGATATCAAAGCGGCAGAGCAACTGGCACGCAAGGCGGTGAAGGACCAGCCGGCATCGGCCGATGCGCATACGGTGCTCGGGTTGGTTCTGGATCGCAAAGGTGACGCTCCTGCAGCGGGCGCGAGCTATCGCAAAGCGACCGAACTGGCTCCGAACGGGGGCGAGGTACTCAACAACTTTGGCGTCTGGCTATGCGGCCAGGGACGCGCGGCCGAATCGCTTGCGTGGTTCGACCGCGCAGTAGCAGCGCCCGGCTATTCGACGCCATCCGCCGCGAAGGGCAATGCGGGTGTCTGCGCGCTGTCTGCAGGCCAGTCGGTCCGGGCAGAGCGTGATCTGCGTGCCGCAATCAGTGCCGACCCGGCAAATGCGCTGGCGCTTGGGGCGCTTGCGAAGCTGGCGTTCGATGCAGGCAGGACAATGGAAGCGCGGGCATTTTCGGAGCGCCGCCTGGCTGCAGCGCCCGCCACAGACGACGCGCTGCTGCTTGCGTCACAAATTGAGCAAAAACTGGGCGACACTGACGCAGCGCGGCGATATGTTCAGAAAATGCGAAGAAGTCCCGCAGGCACTGGCGCCAAGCGGGACGGGGAACAAGAAGGTCGATGACGCAGGCGATGCAGTCCGGACTTGAATGCGATAGCGGTTTTGGCCGAAGCCTGAGGCAGGCTCGCGAGGCGGCGGGTCTTTCCGTGGAGGACGTCGCGCACCGGCTGAAGATGCCCGCACGCGTCGTGCAGTCGCTCGAGTCGGACAACGATGCAGCGCTGGATGCCACGATCTTCGTGCGTGGTCAGCTGCGAAGCTACGCGCGCCTTCTGAACGTGCCGGTGCCGGCATCGCTCGGCATTGCTGCAGCTCCCTCGGCCCCATCCGCAGATCTGGTGAGCTACGGGTATACACCCAGGTATCGTCGCTTGGCCGAGCAGGCGGCACGTCGCGCCGTATACGTAGTGTTGACCGTCGCGCTCGTTGCCCCGGTGTGGTTGTACACGCGGCCGCATCTGACGGGTCCATTGACTCCTGTGCACTCTCTTGACGAGATTCCCGCGGCGGCCGCTCTGTCTTCTCCCAGGTCTGCGAATCCCGCTTCTGGCGTGCGCACGCCCATGGTGGCGTCGCTGACAACACTGCCCGAGCCCACGGCGATGTCGAGCGGCCAGATCACGATCAAGTTCAACGGCGACAGCTGGATCGAGGTCTTTTCAGCAGGC
>CADCUA010000562.1 GCA_902805755.1 uncultured Lysobacter sp. | reverse complement strand
GTTGCGTCAGCCGTCAGCCGTCAGCCGTCAGCCGTCAGCCGTCAGCCGTCAGCCGTCAGCCGTCAGCCGAGCCCCGAGTCCGCGGGGAAGCTCCGCAAGGCTTCATACGGCGCAACGCACTGCGGCAACCCCATGCTTTCCGACGACGTCGCCACGCTCGACGCGCGGGCCTGCATAAGCACGCATGGGTTTATGGCGCAGCAGTTCCAGCATCGCCCGCTTGGAGCGCCGGCCTAAATCGCGGTGTCCTTGGCCGCAGCAAGCGACACGAAGCGCCGGTCCAGCGCTGCGACATGCGCATCGAGTTCCGAAAGTGATCCGGTATTGACCAGGACATCATCCGCAATCGCCAGCCGCGCGTCGCGTCGTGCCTGCGCCTCGATCATGCGCATCGCCAGTGCGGCATCGGTGTCGTCGCGCTGCATCAGGCGCGCATGCTGCACCTCGACCGGCACATCGACCACGACGATCCGGTCCAGCCAGGGATAAGCCGCGCGCCCCCCGCCTTCGGCCAGCAACGGAATCGCGACGACCACATACGCACCGGGCGCGCTCGCGCATTCGCCCTGCAGGTGCGCACGTACACGCGGATGGATGATCGCTTCGAGCTGTTCGCGTGCGTCCGGATCGTTGAACACGCGCCGCCGCATCGCGCCGCGGTCCAGGCGCCCGGCCCGGTCCAGCACCTGCGCGCCGAACGTCGCGACGATTTCAGCGAGGCCCGTCGTTTCCGGCTCAACTGCAACGCGCGCAGCCACGTCGGCGTCGGCGATAGTGACGCCCAGTTCCGCGAAGCGGCGCGTGACCTCCGATTTGCCGGACGCAACGCCGCCGGTGATTGCCACGCAATACCCGGCCATCGTTACTCCAGGCCGGAAACGCGCATATACGTGCCGACCAGCTGCTCGCCCCAGAAGAACGAGATCCAGCCCGCGATCGCGAGATACGGCCCGAACGGAATCGGCGTGGCGCGGTCACGGCCCTTCATCGCCAGCCAGATCGACCCGATGATCGCGCCAACCAGCGACGACAGCAGGATCGTCGGCAGGATGCCTTTCAGCCCCGCCCACGCGCCGAT
Organism: uncultured Lysobacter sp.; assembly: GCA_902805755.1. GTDB lineage: Bacteria > Pseudomonadota > Gammaproteobacteria > Xanthomonadales > Xanthomonadaceae > Cognatilysobacter. The sequence goes on along the minus strand of CADCUA010000562.1, from coordinate 840 downwards.
CGCGGCCAGCAGCTTGAAGTCGCCGTGGCCCATGCCTTCCTTGCCGGTGATCTGCTTGAACAGCCACCACACCGACCACAGGCTCAGGTAGCCGACGATCGCGCCGAGCAGCGCGGGCTTCGTCGGCATGTACAGATTGTCGGCCGCGGCAATCAGCCCCAGCCACATCAATGGCAATGTGAGCTGGTCAGGCAGCAATTGCGTGCGCAGGTCGATGCCCGACAGCGCAATCAGAAAGCCCGTGAACACCATCGCGCCGAAGCCCTGCCAGCCGAAGCCGAAGCGCCACACGCAGGCGACCATCAGCACCATCGTCAGCAGTTCGACCAGCGGATACTGCGCCGAAATGCCGGCGCCGCAACTGCGGCAGCGCCCGCGCAGCGCAAGCCAGCTGAACACGGGGATGTTCTCGTACCACGACAGCACGCGCTTGCATTGCGGGCAGTGCGAGCGCTCCACCACGATGCCCGGCGGCGGCGGGTCGTACGTCTCCGGCTCGCCCAGCATCTCCCGGCTGTCGCGCCGCCACTCCCACTCCAGCCGCTTGGGCAGCCGCAGGATCACCACATTGAGGAAGCTGCCCAGCAGCAGCCCGAAACCGGCCGCGAGCGGATAGCCGAGGCCGGGGTTCTGGTCTAGAAACGCCATTCAATCCGCTCGCTGCAGGTTCAAGTCGGGTCGCGACGCTTCAACCGCGCCGCGCATGGGGAGCAACGCGCGGAAGCGCGCCGTGGCGTGGCCGCCAACGTGTTTGTCCCCTGCGCGGGCCAAGAAATGCCATGCACGGATTATGCGCGAAGCATCAGCCAACGACGGCGCCGAGCTTGAAGATCGGCAGGT
>CADCUA010000561.1 GCA_902805755.1 uncultured Lysobacter sp. | reverse complement strand
GGTCGCTTCGTCGAGGTCGGATGCGAACTGCGCGAACGCCGCAAGCTCACGGTACTGCGCGAGTGCGATACGGATGCCGCCCGAGAGCTTCTTGACGATCTTGGTCTGCGCCGCGCCACCGACGCGCGAGACCGAGATACCGGCGTTCACGGCCGGACGGATGCCGGCGTTGAACAGGTCGGTCTCGAGGAAGATCTGGCCGTCGGTGATCGAGATCACGTTGGTCGGTACGAACGCGGACACGTCGCCGGCCTGCGTCTCGATGATCGGCAGCGCCGTCAGCGAACCGGTGCGGCCCTTGACCTCGCCCTTGGTGAACGCTTCGACGTAGTCCTCGGACACGCGCGCGGCGCGCTCGAGCAGGCGGCTGTGCAGGTAGAACACGTCGCCCGGGTAGGCTTCGCGGCCCGGCGGGCGCTTGAGCAGCAGCGAGATCTGGCGGTAGGCCACGGCCTGCTTGGACAGATCGTCGTACACGATCAGCGCATCCTGCCCGCGGTCCATGAAGTACTCGCCCATGGTGCAGCCCGAGTACGGCGAGATGTACTGCATTGCGGCCGATTCGGACGCCGTGGCGGCCACGACGATCGTGTGCGCCATCGCGCCGTTCTGCTCGAGCTTGCGCACGATGTTCGCGACGGTCGAGGCCTTCTGGCCGATCGCCACGTACACGCACTTGATGCCCGTGCCCTTCTGGTTGATCACCGCGTCGATCGCGAGCGCCGTCTTGCCGGTCTGGCGGTCACCGATGACCAGCTCGCGCTGGCCACGGCCGATCGGGATCATCGCATCGACGGTCTTGTAGCCGGTCTGCACCGGCTGGTCGACCGACTTGCGCCAGATCACGCCCGGTGCGACGCGCTCAACGGGCGCGGTCATCGTCGAGGCGATCGGGCCTTTGCCATCGATCGGCTCGCCCAGCGCGTTGACAACGCGGCCGAGCAGCTCCGGACCTACCGGCACTTCGAGGATGCGGCCGGTCGTCTTGGCGACGCCGCCTTCGCGCAGGTGCTCGTAATCACCCAGCACCACGGCGCCAACGGAGTCGCGCTCGAGGTTCAGGGCCAGGGCGTAGGTATTGCCCGGCAGCTCGATCATTTCGCCCTGCATCACGTCGGCAAGGCCGTGGATGCGCACGATGCCGTCGGACACGCTGGTCACGGTGCCTTCGTTGCGCGCTTCGGCGGTCAGCGTGACCCTTTCGATACGGGTCTTGATCAGTTCGCTGATTTCGGACGGGTTGAGCTGCGTGGTAGCCATCGCTGTTTCCTCTGTCGTGCGTCGCGACCTGCGGCGCCCGGTGTTTTCTGTTGTTTAGGTGCGGTCCCAGCTGTGCCTGCCAACACGATTGTGTCGACGGGCCAGCCTCGGCCGTGCCTCAGGCGGCGAGCGACGTCTGCAGGCGCGCGAGCTTGCCGCGCAGCGAGCCGTCGATGACCAGGTCGCCGGTGTCGATGATCGCGCCGCCGATGAGCGACTCGTCCACGGCGGTTTCGATTTCGACATCGCGATTGAAGCGGCGGCGAAGTGCAGCACGGATCGTTTCGAGCTCGACTGCCGGCATCGGCATGGCCGACGTGACTTTCGCCCGCACCACACGCTCGGATTCGGCGCGCAGCTCTTCGAACAGCGTGGCGATTTCGGGAAGCAGCTCGAGACGCTGGTTCTCGGCGAGCAATTCGACAAAACGCGTGAACGACTCGTCCGCCCCATCGACCGCGAGCAGCGTGACCGCGTCACGCGAGGACAGCTGCGGATGGGAGAGCATCGCCGCTACTTGCGGCTCGACAGCCGCATGCGCCGCAAAGCGCAGCGACTGCGACCATTGCGCGGCGGTGCCGTCCTGGCGCCCGTGCGCGAAAGCGGCGCGGGCATACGGACGGGCGAGGGTCAGGGCCTGGGTCATCGCTTAGATCTCGGCTGCGAGTTCGTCG
>CADCUA010000560.1 GCA_902805755.1 uncultured Lysobacter sp. | reverse complement strand
TCTTCATCCCCGCACGCGCTGACGGCATCCCTGCGTTCATTGCTGCCTCTGCCGCAGGCAGGTCCAGCGTCAGCAGTTCGCGGTAACCCCAGTCGGAATTCCGGCTCGCGCGCATCGAACTGCTGCCGTGGCCGCGCCACTCATGTGCGAAGACCGCCACGCCGCGTGCCGCAAGCGTCCGTCCAAATGCCTCGTAGTGCCTCGCCGCGACGCCGAGCGCCGGGAGCCACAGCAACTGCGCATGCGGTGCGTCTGGAATCCACGCCTGCATAGACCAGCGGTGGCCATCAATGGATTCAACCGGAATCTGTCGCGCCTCCAGCTCAGGCACGCTTCATTGCACCGAAATGGTCGAGCACGGTGACGTCGGACCGCCCCGGCCGGTAGCCGCCGACCAGCGCCCGGTGCACGTAGTCGGCACCGGCATGGCAACTCTGGGGCAGGTTGAATCCGAGACAGAGGTTCGCCGCAACGGCCGACGCAAGCGTGCAGCCGGTGCCGTGCGCGTTCAAAGGCAGGCGCGAGTGCCTCGTGACATGCACGCCCGTGCCATCGCGCAGCAGATCGGTAACCTCGCCTCCGCCCTCCAAGTGCCCGCCCTTGAGCAGCACGGCCTGAGCGCCGATCGCCATCAGCGCCTGCGCTGCGTCATGCATTGCTGCAAGGTCAAGAATCCGGCGACCCAGCAGCAGCTCCGCTTCCGGGATGTTCGGCGTAATCACCGTTGCCAGGGGCAGCAGCCGGGAGCGCAACGCTTCCAGTGCATCGCGCTCCAGCAGCCGCGCGCCGGAGGTGGCCACCATGACCGGATCCAGCACGACATGCGCCGGACGATATCGCTCGATCGCCGCGACCACCGCGTCAATCACGTCGGCATTGGCCAGCATTCCGAGCTTGACGACGCCGATGTCGAAGTCGTCGAAGCACGCATCGATCTGCGCACGCAGGAACGCGATGTCCGGCACATGCACCGCTGCCACGCCCCGCGTGTGCTGCGCGGTCAGAGCTGCAATCGCGCTCAAACCATGCACGCCATGCGCGGCGAATGTCTTCAGATCCGCCTGGATGCCCGCACCGCCGCCGGAATCGGACCCGGCGACGGTAAGCGCGCAGCGCATTGCCGGTGCGGTCACCGCCGGCCTGTCCGCTGCGTAACCAGCATGCAGTACGAGGTCGAACGTCCGCACCGGAGTTCCATCGGAATCACAACACTTCCGAAGCAAAGTCCGCCAGGCGCGAACGCTCGCCGCGACGCAGGGTGATGTGCGCGCTGTGGGCCCATCCCTTGAAGCGATCCACCGCGTAGGTGAGGCCGGACGTCGTCTCGGTCAGGTACGGCGTGTCGATCTGTTCCACGTTGCCGAGACATACGATCTTCGTGCCCGGGCCCGCGCGCGTGACCAGCGTTTTCATCTGCTTCGGTGTGAGGTTCTGCGCCTCGTCGAGGATCAGCCAGCGGCTGAGGAAGGTGCGGCCGCGCATGAAGTTCATCGAGCGGATCTTGATGCGGCTGGCCAGCAGGTCGTTCGTCGCCGCACGGCCCCAGCTGCCTCCTTCCTGCGGACTGGTCAGCACTTCGAGGTTGTCGGTCAGTGCGCCCATCCAGGGCGTCATCTTTTCCTCTTCGGTGCCTGGCAGGAAGCCGATGTCCTCGCCCACGGACACCGTCGCGCGCGTCATGATGATCTCGCGGTAACGCTGCTGGTCCATGGTCTGCGCAAGGCCCGCGGCCAACGCAAGCAAGGTCTTGCCCGAGCCGGCCGTGCCGAGCAGCGAGACGAAATCGATATCCGGGTCCATCAGCGCATTGAGTGCGAAGTTCTGTTCGCGATTGCGCGCCGTGATGCCCCACACCGCGCGCTGGCTGTGGCGGAAGTCATCGACGATCTGCAGCACCACGCGCTCTTCGCCGATATTGAAGACCTTGAACTCGGCTTCC
>CADCUA010000559.1 GCA_902805755.1 uncultured Lysobacter sp. | reverse complement strand
AGTAGATCTATCGCAGCTGTACTCGGAACTCGATCTGCCACCGGAGTGCAGCCTCGAGGATTTCAGGCGCGCCTATTTGCGCCGGATCACCGAGCTGCACCCCGACCGCACGGGGCGAGCGCCCGCAACGCCTGAAGCCCAGGCTGCACTGCAGCAGCTGGTGTCGACGTACACCGAGGTAACAAGCTTCCACCGTCGCCACGGACGCATGCCGGGTGCTGCGCGGCGCTCCGGCACGGGCGCACGTGGCGGAGCGGCATCCGCCCCTACCAGCAGCCCCATGGCTACGACCGTGCGGCCCGCGCTGCGCATCTCCCCCAGCGAGTCGACAGAGAGCGACAGCGACGGAAGCGAGCACTCGAAAATCACCCTACGCCTGATCGCGATCATCCTCGCGATGGCCGTGCTCATGGCCATCTGGGATCTGACACAGGTCTGATCCGACCCGACAGCCGTGCGCTGCGCGTGGGCTTCGGCTGAACGTCGGCAGGTTGCGACTGAGCAATTGCGCACGAAAGCACTGTCCGCGCGTACGCACCCCATACGAAAAAACCGTGACGCGCCAAAGGCACGCCACGGTTGCTAACACACAGAATTCAGCGCGCGCCGCGGCGGAACAGCACGACCTCGACCGTCTGCAACAGGATCATCAGGTCGAACACGATGCCGCGGTTCTTGATATAGAACAGGTCGAACGTGAGCTTTTCTTCCGCATCGCGGACCGACGCGCCGTACGGGTAGCGCAGCTGCGCCCATCCGGTCAGGCCCGGCTTCACGCAGTGGCGGACGTTGTAGTAACGCACTTCGCGGCTCAGCATCTCGACGAACTGGGGACGCTCGGGGCGCGGCCCGACGAAACTCATGTCGCCGCGCAGCACGTTGAACAGCTGCGGCAGCTCGTCCAGACGTGTCGCGCGAATGATGCGCCCGACGCGCGTGGTGCGATCATCGTCCTTCGACGCCCACACCGCCACGCCGTTCTGCTCCGCGTCGACACGCATGCTGCGGAACTTGAAGACCTCGAAATGCCGGCCACGCTCGCCGACACGCACCTGCTTGTAGAAGATCGGGCCGCGCGACTCCAACCGGACGCACAGCGCCACGAGAACCATGGCCGGCCACGCCATCAGCAACAGAACGCCGGCAGCGACCAGGTCGAAGAAACGCTTGTTGAGGCGGCGGACGATGGACTGCTCGAATCCGCCGGAGAACGCCAGCCATGACGGGTCGGCGACGCTGAGCTTCACCATGCCGGCTTCGCGCTCGAAGAACGAGGAAAGGTCGCACACCGCGATTCCGCGCTGAGCGCACTCCAGCATCTCGTCCATCGGCAGGCCACCGCGACGCTCATCCGGGGCGACGACGATCTCGTCGACCTGCAGCACACGCGTCAGCTCCGCCAAACCGTTCGATGCTTCCCGCTGAACGTGCACCGGCACGCAGCGCGCCTGGTTCGCAACCGGCACGAAACCGACGATCACGAATGACTGCCGGTCCGCGCGGCGGCGAAGCCGGGTGTTGATCAGCTCCGCGTTCTTGCCGGCGCCGTACACCAGCACGCGGCGCTTGAACGCATCGTTGCCGAGGAAATACTGGGACACCGAGCGCAGCGCGATCGTTCCGACCAGACCGAGTGCAAGCGAAAGCGCCAGCACGCTTCGCCCGATATAGGCCTGCGGCACGAGGTAGTACAGGACCAGGAGCCCGACCGCGCCGAATGCGAACGACAGGAACAGCCGAAGGTAAAAGTCGATCCGGTTATGTCGCACATGCGGCTGGTACAGGCCGAACGCGACCATCGCCAAGGTCACGAACACGGCGGGAAGGAGCAACCGGGCGGGCGCCTGGCTGTAGAACTGGGCGTACCCCTCGAGGTCGTTCCAGAACCGGAGTGAAACGGCAAGCATTGCCGACACGACGAGCAACGCGACTTCGGTGATC
>CADCUA010000558.1 GCA_902805755.1 uncultured Lysobacter sp. | reverse complement strand
CGGCCGATGCGCATGTGCGCATTCTAGTCGGCGGGGTGCGGCCGGGCTGAACGCCGTGCGGCCGCAGCGATGCGGCAGGCCACATCCGGACGCGTGTAACTTGCAGAAACGCGGGTCGCAGACACGGACGCGGCGCGCCCTCCAGTCACTCGTCGACCGAGGAGCGGCGTGTCGTAGATGGACGCCGGGGCGTGCGTGCCCGCCTATCGGAGCCTCGTGGTGCGGCCGCCGGGTTTCGACTGGCGCGATTCGATCACCCGGCGATTCAATCCCCGAAGCGCGCAAGCACCTGGATCTGTCGCGGCATCGCAAGCGCCGCGCCGGGCGACTCGGTCGACATCGCTGCATACCGGTTCGCAAACCGGATGTGCTCGGCAAAGACACGCTGCGGCGCCTGCGCCAGTGACGCCGCGAGCGCCCCGTTGAATGCATCGCCCGCGCCGGTGGTGTCGACAGGCTGCACCGCCTCGCCCGTGACGCGGTAGTGCGCGCGCTCGTCCCCTCGCAGCTGGGCCGCGTGCGACACGAAGCAGCCCGCAGCGCCGAGCGTCAGCACGACCGAGCCATGCGGAAACAGGCGGCGGCAGTGCCCGTGCAGCGTTTCGTCGCCCGTCGCGACGATTTCATCGGCGGCGATCGTCATGCCCGCGTGCGCCTGCATGAGTGAAGCGAATTCGGTCTCGTTCGGCGTAAGGATGTCCGCGCAGGCCAGCAATTCGCTGGCTGCGACGATGTTCGCGGGCGCCGGGTTGAGCATGGTAATGGCACCCGCGGCACGTGCCAGCTGCAACGCATGCAGCACGCTGTCGATCGGCGACTCGAGTTGCACGAGCACGACCGCCGATGCCGCAAGCAGGTCGCGTTGCGCATCCACGAACGCGGGCGTCAGGGATCCATTCGCGCCCGGGCCGATGACGATGCTGTTCGCGCCGTCCTCGCTGACGAAGATGCCCGCCGTGCCGGTTGGCGCATTGCTGACCTGATCGCGCAGGTCGATGCCGTCGGCTGCGGCCAGCATGCGCGCCAGCTGCCCGCCGACGTCGTCGCCGAGCGCGCAGACGAAGCTCGTCGCCGCGCCCGCGCGCGCCGCCGCGACGGCCTGGTTGAAGCCCTTGCCGCCCGGGCCGCTGCGGTACGCGCCGACCAGCGTTTCACCGCGTCGCGGCAGCGACGGCGCCGTCCACACATGGTCGACATTGAACGAGCCGACGACGGTGACGCCGCGAAGTGCCTGCATCGCAATCAGCCGAAGTAGGTCAGCACGCCGGCGATCGTCGCGGTCATCAGCGTGGCGATCGTGCCACCGAGCACCGCGCGCAGGCCGAAGCGTGCGAGATCCGCGCGACGATCCGGCGCAAGCCCGCCGATGCCGCCGATCTGGATCGCGATCGAGCTGAAGTTCGCAAAGCCGCACAGCGCATAGGTCGCGATCAGCCGGCCCTGCTCGCTGAGTACCACGCCCGCGGTCTTGCCGTTGACGATGTCCGCGAGCTGCAGATAGGCGACGAACTCGTTGAGCACGATCTTCTGCCCGATCAGGCCGCCGACGACGGTCGCGTCCTGCCACGGCACGCCGATCAGCCACGCGACCGGCGCAAGCACGAAGCCCAGCAGCGTCGCCATGTCGGTCGGCTTGCCGATCGCGGCGGACAGGCCGGTGACTTCACCGATCCAGGTCAGCGGCCAGTTCAGCAGCGCGATCAATGCGATGAACGCGAGCAGCATCGCGGCGATGTTCAGCGCCAGACGCAGGCCATCGGCAGCGCCCGCCGCCGCGGCATCGATGACGTTGCTCGTGGTCTTCTCGACTTCCATCTTTACGGTGCCGCGCGTGAGCGGCACGCCCGTTTCCGGAATCAGCAGCTTGGCGACGACCATCGTCGCCGGCGCGGCCATGATCGATGCGGCGAGCAGGTGCTTGGCATAGAACGCCTGTGCGACC
>CADCUA010000557.1 GCA_902805755.1 uncultured Lysobacter sp. | reverse complement strand
GGCCGGCAAGCGCTATCGCGACGAGTTCTTCGGTGAGGTCGAAACCTATCGCGGCACACTGGAGGGCACGCTGCGGGGTGAAGCCGGGCCCGCGCAGGTCACGCTCAAGGTGAAGTACCAGGGTTGCGCGGACGCCGGCATCTGTTACCCGCCGCAGACCCGCACCCTCACCGTCGCACTCGCGCCCGCGGCGGAGCCACCGACCGTTGCGTTCGGCGCTGCGGCGCGACCCGGCACCGGCCGAGGCCTGCTCGGCGGCGCAGGGGCCGCGCAGGCACTGCCGTTGCCGCCGGAACAGGCGTTCGGCGTCGAAGCCATCGCCGGTGACGGCAACACGTTGCTGGTGCGGTTCGTACCGGCTCCGGGCTATTACCTGTATCGCGACAAGACGACGTTCGACCTGGCCGCACCGTCCGGCATTTCTCTTGGAACGCCCGCGTGGCCGCCGGGGCGCGCGCACCGCGATGAGCACTTCGGCGCGGTGACCGTGTATTTCGACGCGGTCGATGTGCCGTTGCCGCTGCGCCGCACGCGCCCGGACGCGGCGACGGTCAGGCTGACGGCGAACTTCCAGGGCTGCCAGACGGACGGCATCTGCTATCCGCCGATGAGCCGGACGATCGAAGTGGCGATGCCGGCGGGCACCGTGGCACCCGTGGCCAACACGGCCGCGCCCGTAACAGTCGCCGAACCCGACGCCAATAAGTCGGGAACCGCGCCTGCCACGATGATGTCGTCTACAACGACCTCGCCTGCTTCGCCCACGGCGCCTGGCGGCGCTGTAGATGGGACATCCACTGCTTCGATCGCGGCCGGCGCCGCGAAGTCGGAAGCCGAAGACAGCCGGCTGGCCGCGGCGCTGTCCGGCCCGAATCGCTGGTGGGCATTGGCCAGTTTCTTCGGCTTCGGGCTGCTGCTTTCGTTTACGCCCTGCGTGCTGCCGATGATCCCGATCCTGTCGGGTCTGATCGCTGGCCACGGCCCGGGCCTGGGCGCGCGCCGCGCGTTCACGCTTTCGCTGGTGTACGTGCTGGCCAACGCACTGGTATTCACCGCGGCCGGCGTGGTCGCAGGCCGCCTCGGCGCGAACCTGCAGATCGCATTCCAGACCCCGTGGGTCATCGTCCTGTTCGCCACGCTGTTCGTGGTGCTGGCGCTGTCGAGTTTCGGCTTCTACGAACTGCAGATGCCGGCCGCGCTGCGCAACCGGCTGGGCGAGGTCACCAACCGCCAGCGCGCAGGCTCGTGGGCGGGCGTCGCGGTGATGGGCGCACTGTCGGCGCTGATCGTCGGGCCGTGTGTGGCGCCGCCTCTGGCTGCGGCCGTGCTCTACATCGGCCAGACGCAGGACCCGGTGTTCGGTGGCGCCGCGCTGTTCCTGCTCGCGATGGGCATGGGCGTGCCACTGCTGGCGTTCGGTGTTGCGGCCGGGCGCGGGCTGCCAACCAGCGGGCCGTGGATGGTCGGCGTGCAACGCGCGTTCGGCTTCGTGTTCCTCGGGCTCGCGGTGTGGATGCTCTCGCGCATCCTGCCCGGCCCGCTCACGCTCGCCATCTGGGGCGCACTGCTGCTCGGTTCGGCAGCGGCGATCGCGACGTCACTGCGCAACGCACATGTCGGCCCGGGCCTGCGGGGCACCGCGTGGACAGTCGCACTCATGCTCGGTCTGGCAGGGTCTGCACAGTTCGTCGGCGCGCTGGCCGGCAGCCACGACCCGCTCAAGCCGCTGGCCGGGCTGCGCGGCGAGGCGGCCGGTGCACACGCGTTCCGCATGATCAAGTCGGTGGCCGACCTGGACCGCGAAATCGCTGCGGCGCAGGCATCCGGCGCGCCGCTGATGCTCGACTTCTATGCCGACTGGTGCGCGTCGTGCAAGCAGATGGAACGCGACACGTTCCCGACCGCGCCGGTGCGCGAGGCTCTGGACGGCTTTGTGCTGCTCAAGGCT
>CADCUA010000556.1 GCA_902805755.1 uncultured Lysobacter sp. | reverse complement strand
GGCTCGGCATTAAGCCGGGCCGTTACGCTCGCGCTGCTCCGGCGCGTCGCATGCACGCGTCGCGCCGCGCATTCGATGCATGCAGCGCGCCGAGCTCGAAACACGCAGGTTTGCTTCACCCCTCGGATGCAGGCCGCCGCGATCGCGCGGCGGGTGACTCACCGGCTTTGCGCTGCCGGTGCGGATGAGCACGCGACAGATCACCGGCGACATTCCTATGATGGACTTCCCGCACAACGCGGCGGTGCGATCGCCACCCGCCGTTGTGCTCCGCGCATCCGGACCCCATTCGATGAGACATCTCTCCCTCCTGCTAGCGGCCACGTTGCTCATGAACAGCGCTCCAGCTTCCGCCTCACCGCCCACGCCGCCCGATGCCGCCAAGAAGCCGTATGAGGTCAAGGCCCCGCACGGCGCGGTGCGAAACGACGAGTACTACTGGCTGCGCGACGACACGCGCAAGAGCCCGGACGTGCTCGCGTACCTCAACGCCGAGAACGCGTACGTCGACGCGACGATGCAGCGGCTCAAGCCGCTCGAGGACCGGCTGTACGAGGAGATCGTCGGCCGCATCAAGCAGGACGACAGCTCCGTGCCGTACCGCGAGCGTGGCTACTGGTACTACTCACGTTTCGAAACCGGCCAGGATTACCCGATCTACGCGCGCCGCAAGGGCGCGATGGACGCGGCCGAGCAGGTGATGCTCGACGTCAACCAGATGGCGAAGGGCAAGGATTACTTCAGCGTCGGCGACTGGGTGGTGAGCCAGGACAACAAGCTGCTCGCCTGGGCCGAGGACGACATCGGCCGCCGCCAGTACGTCATCCGCGTCAAGAACCTCGAGACCGGCGAGATCTTCGATGACCGCGTCGGCAACGCATCGCCGAACATCGTCTGGGCCGACGACAACCGCACGCTGTTCTATGTCGAAAAAGACCCGGAAACGCTGCTCACCGTGCGCGTGAAAAAACACGTACTCGGCACGCCGGCCTCCAAGGACGTGCTCGTCTACGAGGAGAAGGACGACAGCTTCTACATGGGCATCGATCGCACGCGCGATGACAGGTTCATCTGCATCCAGGTCGAGAGCACCGTCTCCAGCGAAAGCCGCTGCACGCCGGCCGACAAGCCGGGCGCATTCGTGGTGCTCGCGCCGCGCGAGCGCGACGTCGAGTACAGCGCCGATCATTTCAACGGCCGCTGGGTCATCCGCACCAACGAGGGCGGCGCGAAGAACTACAAGATCATGACCGCGCCGACCGATGCGACAACGCGCAAGCAGTGGAAGGACTGGGTCGCGCATCGCGACGATGTGTTCATCGAAGGCTTCGAGCTGTTCAACGGTTTCACCGCGGTCGCCGAGCGCTCGAATGGCCTGGAGCGGCTGCGCCTGATGAAGGGCGAAGGCAGCGAGGAGTACGTCAAGGCCGACGAGGCCGCGTACAGCATGGGCCTCGAAACGAATGCCGAGCCCGACACCGACTGGCTGCGCTACAGCTACACCTCGCTGACCACGCCGGCGACGACGTATGAAGTCAACACGAAGACCGGCGAGCGCAAGCTGCTCAAGCGCCAGCCGGTGATCGGCTACGACACGGAGAAATACACCACCGAGCGCGTGTGGGCGCAGGCGAAGGACGGCACGAAGATCCCGGTGTCGATCGTGTATCGCAAGGGTTTCAAGAAGGACGGCACCGCCGCGTTGCTGCAATACGCATACGGCAGCTACGGCAGCTCGATGGACCCGGCGTTCAACCTGCCGGTGGTGAGCCTGCTCGATCGCGGCATGGTCTATGCGATCGCGCACATCCGCGGCGGCCAGGAGATGGGCCGCGCCTGGTACGACCAGGGCAAGCTGTTCAACAAGAAGAACACGTTTACCGATTTCATCGATGTCACCGACTTCCTCGTCAAGGAAGGTTACGCGGCGAAGGACCGCGTCGCCGCGTACGGCGG
>CADCUA010000555.1 GCA_902805755.1 uncultured Lysobacter sp. | reverse complement strand
TGACCTGCCCGCGTCCGTAGAGCTCGCCGAGCACCGCAGCGGACAAAGGGCGAAGAGGCGCCCCTGTCTGAGCGAAGCGAGTTTGGGCGCCGTCCCTTTGACCGCGAGGAGCGCAGGGAACCGATGCGGCTTCACCGCATCGGCGAGCGTCCGGGCGCCATGGTTTTGGTTACTTTTGCCGCAACAAAAGTAACTCGCGCTTCAGCGCGAAAGCCGTTGACCTTGCCTGTCTACCCGGACCAGCCGGCCAACGCATGCGTCGCCACGAAAGCTGTTGACCTCGAGCGCCTGCTTCAATCGACACGCCGACGCGCGTTGCCAAAAGGCAAACCCCACCGCGTTACCGGCACTGCACGACAGCAAACTGCCCATTACTACCGCACCGCACGCACCAATAAGCCGCAAAAGAAGGCTCGCGCGTTTATTTCACAAAAGAATTCAACCGGCACACGCGCAAGGGTCGGGTCCGAAGTCGCGATAAACGAACCCGACCCTTCTGCGCACAAGCCCTGCGTGCGGATATGGCGCAGCTCAAAGCCGACGCTTCAACGCAAAGGCTACTGAGTCGACTTCCCCGCTGTCAGGGCGCCGACCACGGAAACGCAGCGCGCACCAGCAAGGCCAGGCGGCCTGCGCGAGCCTGTTTCGGCTCGCTGCGCTCCACGCGTCGGCCCAGCCCGAACTCGATCAGCGTCAGGACCCACATCAGCACGACGATCGTTACAACCGCGGCGGCAATGGCGTTTACTTCGAATGGGGTCATCGGCGGGCACCTCGTCCCTTATGCATCAGTGGCGTACCTTCCTTTCAACGCAGGCCACGCCATGCACCGCCAAGCGCGCTTAACTTGGCATTCATCTGCGCAGCGCAGGACGCTCCTGATCGGCGCGCGAAGGTGACGTAAAAAAAGCCGGGCTCAACGTCGCAGGAAGTGAACTCGACCCTTTATCGGCTGCCACGTCGCTCACGCAACAGCGACGGGGTCGACCACCGCGAACGGAGGCGACGGCGTTACGCAAAAGAAAAAGGCCGCCCGGAAGCGGCCTTCTCCGACAGCCGGCCGGCGCGCGCCGGCCGGTGCCACGCGACGCATCAGCGGCCGAGAATCTGCGCGATCACGCCGGTGGCCATCTGCACAAGGTAGTAGCGGTCATCGCGCGGATCGGGGCGGACCCACGTGTAGCCACGCGGCGGCGGTGCAAGGTCGTAGCGGCCGTAGTCGCGCACGTAGTAGGAATCGACCAGGTACTCGCGCGGCAGGTGCTCGCCGCGTGCCCAGCGGCGCTCGGCCTTTGCGCGCTCCTTGAGCGCTTCGCGGCGATCCTTCTCGTACTCGCGCTCGGCTTCGCGACGGTCCTTCCAGTACTCACGCTCGGCTTCGCGGCGGTCCTTCCCGTATTCGCGCAGCGCTTCGTGGCGGTCTTTTTCGACCTCGCGCAGATGCTCGTAGCGCTCCTTCGAGTCCTCGCGACGGTCCTTGTCACGGTCGTCCGCACTGGCGATGCCCGAGACGGCCATCGTGAGCGCGGCGGCGATCAAAAGTCGTTTCATCTCGCACCTCCTGGGGTGGCAACGATTTTCACCGTAGCGGCCGCGATATGAACAGGGCAGGAAGCACGAGCGCTGTGCTGTACCGCGCGACGGCCGCATGGCGCGCCAAACGTCCGAGTTCGTAAGCACCACTTCGGCTTGGCCACGACAGGTCAACCCTCACGCCGACGCCTGCCGGTATTTGCAGGTGGATGCGCGCGGATCCCGGCGCAAGCGTTACAGCCCCGCGCGTCCGGGTTTTTCTTTTCGGCGCCACATGCCGGCATCGTCGGCCTGCAGACGAAGCGTGGGATAAGCGGCGGATACTTCGATGACAATGAATTTGCCGTCTATTCCGCCGTCTGCACCTATGGAGAATGCCCGTCTCCTGCACGCGATTGCGCAAGCATCCGCACGGCATGCGCAACGCGCGC
>CADCUA010000554.1 GCA_902805755.1 uncultured Lysobacter sp. | reverse complement strand
CGCATCCGTGGCGGCTGAGGCGACTGTAAGACTGTCCCGTATCTACTAGCGCGAAAGCAGCTGGACGTGTGGCGATGATTGGCTGTCTATCGGCTGCCAGGACGTAACGCGATCGCCGCAGGTTTCGGAGATGGGCGCGTGGTGTCGGCCCGGCACGGGATGCACTGTGAAGTAGCCCCCGAGGCGGCAAGCGCTGCGTGCGCTCCGACTGCCGCTGCGGCAGCTCGCTGCATCTGTAACGCGAGCCGCAATCCTGCTGGAGCGTATGAATGTGTGCTGGCTCTGTCGGCAGGGCTGCACTGCGCGGGTCCCGTCCGTGTACCGGGGACGTTGGGTGTCGCGGTAGCGCGCGACGTCGATTCTTTGCGCCAGGATTCTGCGCGCAAGTGTCGATCACTGTGACGCAATTGGATGCAACACATCGCGATGTGGATGCAATGCACCACGTTCCACCGCACTGCCGCTTCTGCGTGTGTCGGAATGATTCCTGGCCACCCTGCGCCAGTTCGCGACCGCGCCGCCGTCGCATGCCGATTGATTGGATGCCACCTTACGCGCGCGTGATAACCGCGACCTCTACGTTCAAAGGTAACGCTGGCAGCGGGGTGCGGGCAGAGGCATACATCAAGCGGCGTGCACTGACTGCGCATTGCTGTCGGCGACGGCGCAGCAATGCCAGCGCGGTCCTCATGCGCGGGGCATGAGCGTCCGATGTCATACAGATGCCGCGTTGGAAGAAGTGCTTCGAGTTCCGATTGGACGCCACAACAGGTCGCGCCAGGCGCATTACCACATGTGCTGGAACGTCGCCGTAGACCGCTACGCGTGCACAAACTGCATGAACGGGGCCGATTTAGCTCGAGCACGATCATCGCGCGGCAACCACATTGGCCGTGCAATGTTCGCGTCTGCTCGGCCAGGTCGAAGCGGTTTCGCGGTAGCTGGAGGTTTGTAGCGGATGACGGAACACCGGCATTCGCTCATTGCCACAACTGCGAGCGACTGAGGTCAGGGCGGCCTGTAGCGCATCCGGCCCACCGGCCCGTGCAACCTGTTCTTCCCCCAAATGGAGTATTGACCATGCAAAAGACCTTTCTTGCTCTCGCCATCGCCGTGGTGCTCCCGCTTGCTGGCTGCGCGACCGATTCGGCTACCCGTGCTGACGCTTCCGGAGCTGACGCGTCTGCCGCGTCCGCAAGCACCGGTTCCAGCAGCGACATGAGCGGTTCCACCTCGGGCAGCACCAGCGGCTCCATGGGCACCGACTCGACGTCAGGCAGCACCGGCTCGACGGGCAGTGGCTCGACCTATGGCACCGGCTCCACCTCGGGCAGCACCGGCTCGATGGGCAGCGGTTCGACGTCCGGCAGCACGGGCTCCTCGATGGGTAGCGGCGCAACGTCCGGCACTGCCGGCACGGGCACCGGTTCGGTCACGGGTAGCTCGGGCGCGGCCACGGGCACCGGCTCGACCTCCGGTAGCACCGGTTCCACGCTCGGCGGCGACACCGGTTCGACCGGCACGGCCGGCACCTCGGGCAGCACGAGTGGCTCGACGGGTGCAGGCAGCACCGCCGGTACGGCGGGCGCGTCGGGCTCGGCCAGCGCGGGCGGCTCGACCGCTGGGGCTGGCGCCACGGTTGATTTCTCTTCCCTGGACAAGGACAGCAACGGTTCGCTGAGCCAGACGGAAGTGAAGTCCCACAAGACCCTGAGCACGCAGTTCAAGAAGGCTGACGCCGACGGCAACGGCAAGATCAGCCGTGAAGAACTGACCACCTGGAACACGCATTCGGGCCACTAACGGTCGGTTGCAGGTGAGATACAAGCGCCCCGCTGGTCGGGGCGCTTTTTTTTGGACAATCCGGATGTTGTATGTCGGCCCATATTTGACGCGCACCGCTGGTGCTCAGCGCACGTCCGGAAGCCAGGGATTGGGGGACGATCACTGTGTACCCGCTTCCGGCG
>CADCUA010000553.1 GCA_902805755.1 uncultured Lysobacter sp. | reverse complement strand
TCCGCATTTCGGCTTCACCGTCGAGCGCGTGGTCGAGGCAGCGAACGCGCTGGGCTGAGCTGCGCGGATTGCGTTATCGGAAGGCGGCTTCGGCCGCCTTTCTTTTTGCGGCGCGTTTCGTCGCTGCGGCAATCGATGACGTCGCAGGGCGGCTCGCCGGGCACGCCCAGCGCCATAACCTGAGCGATCTGGCCGCACCACGTGCGCGGCTTATTGACACGGGGCGCCGCTTCGACCTGTTCGCAATTCGCGCGGCTGCGGCGACCGCAGGTGTCGCAAGGTCTATCCGCGGCCGAATGGTGACGTGCGGGATCGCCATGAAACGCGTCCGCAGCTCGTCGGTATGCGCTGCGTGTGGCGACGCGAACGCCGCCCTGCGCCGGCAGCGTGGATGGGGCGCCGACGGCGCGGGTCATCGGTAAGAGGTCAGCGCGGGTGGCTCACCGTAGTCGCTGGGCGGTAGTGCATTCGGCACCAAGCGGTGCTGCCTCCATCACCAAGCGGTGAGGCGCTCACGCACCGCTGGTTTCCAGTCGTCGATGCGCGGCGGTGGGACCATCGTCGAACAGTGAGGTGCTCGTGCACGCGTGGAGTTCGGTCACCGGTGAGAGGTGTTGCTACCATCCTCGGGCGGCGATGTGCTCATGCGCCGCGGGTTTCGGTTGCCGGTGAGCGGCGGTGCGCCAACGTCAAGCAGTGATGTGCTCATGACCGGTTTTCGATCCTTGATCCACGGTCGTCCGTCCATCGTCGAGCGATGAACTGCTTATGCACGGCGGGATTCCGGCCACGGGTGAGTGGTGTTGCGTCCATCGTCGAGTGGTGAGGAGCCCACCCACGGCTGGATTACGCCGATCGCTGAGAGGTCTTGCGTCCACCGTCGAGCGGTGAGGTGCCCATGCACCGCCGGATTTCGGCGATGGATGAGCGGTGTTGCGTCCATCGTCGAGCGGTAAGGTGCCCACGCACCACCGGTTTCCGACCGTCAATGAGCGTCATGCGGCGATCATCGAGGGGTGATGCGCGCATGCGTCGGCGGCTTGCGGTCATCGTCGCGCGCGGATGTGCTCACGCATGACCCGCCCACGGCCCTCGTCGGGCATCGAACCGCGCGATGGTCCCGTCGTGCCCGGAGCTACCGGCGCATGGACATGCGGTTGCGGGCGGCGCTGCGATGGCGAGCCCTGCCGCTGTCCGGCCAGCCACCACGGTGCAGAGCCTCATCGTGCGCGGGCTTCACCGTGGCACGCGCGGTCGAGGTCGGGAAAGCAATAAAGTGATTCGCACCGAGACACGGGCACGCGCCGGCCTTCTGGTCGCTGCGGCGCGTTGCGGTCGCCCGTGCTACCGGCCCATGCGCACGACGCCCTTGCCGTCGTGCTGCTCGAACACGAAGCGGTAGGTCAGGGTCACCGGGATCGGGATTTCGCGGCCGCCGCTGCAGTTGGCGTGCGCGAGTTCCTTCGCGGCCACCGACGGGAACACGCAGCGGCGCGCAGGCTCGAACGTCCAGCCCACAAGCGTGGTGCGCACCGCGTCCAGGAACGCCGCTTGTGCAGGTGCCGGGCAGGCGGGCGGCGCGACGACGCCATCACTCGACAGGATCCCGCCCTGCGCATCGATCGCGACGCTCACGCAGACGGTCTGCGGCGCCAGCCGCGCACCCAGCAGGGCGGGCGGGTAGGCCGGCATCGGGCTGCCCACCGCTTCCAGCGGCTCGAGATACGCTTCATTCGGGGCCAGCGACACGCGCACCGGCGCGTTCAGCAGGCCGCTGATGTCCTGGAAGCCCACGCTGCCCGCACGGGACGCCGGTGCGGCATCGGGTGCCGGGTCGGCGCGTGGCGTCGCACAGGCGGCAAGCAGCAGACACGCAAGCAGGCGTGCGAACGGTTTCACCATGGCAGAGTCCATTCTTCCGGGTGCCGCGATCATAGCGTCGCAGGCGAGCGCGGTGCTTCGCCGCGTGGCAAGCCG
>CADCUA010000552.1 GCA_902805755.1 uncultured Lysobacter sp. | reverse complement strand
GCGCGCATTTTCATGGCCGCGGTCGAGGCGGACGTGCCGGTGCAGCCGGTCGCCCTGCGCTATGGCGACCAGGGCGCCGCGCAGCCGCTCGTCGCGTTCGCGCGCGGCGAACGTTTCCTCGGCAACTTCGTGCGCCTGCTTGGCGAGCCGGCCCGCCTGGCGGAGGTGCAGTTCCTGCAACCGATCCGGCCGGGCGAGGCCGAAGGCCGGCGCCGCATCGCCGAGCTCGCGCGTCAGCGCATCGTCGATGCCATGGGGCCGGCGGTTTCGCGCGCCGCGCCGGTCGCCGTGGCCGACACCGTGGACGTCGGCGGTTGAGCTGCCAGGTCGGTGAAGCGCCGCTGCGGTCCGTCCTCGCGCGCTCGTGTGAATCGCCTTACCGCGCGCCGCGCGCGCTGCGCAACCCGCATCTGCAATCGCTGCTCGGCTCCAGCCCGCTGCGGCGCGAGCGCGGCATGCAGCGCCTGGCCGCCACCGGCGCCACCAGCACCGAGCATCTGATCGATGCCGGCGACGGCGTGCGCCTGCACGGTGTGCACAGCGCGCGCGCCGGCGTCACTCCGCGCGGCTTCGTGCTGCTGCTGCACGGCTGGGAGGGCAGCGTCGATTCAAGCTACATGCGCCTGACTGCCGCGCAGCTGCTGGAGCGCGGGTTCGAGGTGTTTCGGCTGAACTTCCGCGACCACGGCGATACCCACCACCTCAACGAGGACCTGTTCCACTCCAACCGGCTGGACGAGGTCGTGCACGCCGCGTGTGAAGTCGCGCACCGCTTCTCGGTGCGGCGCATGTGCGTGGCCGGCTATTCGCTGGGCGGCAACTTCGCGCTGCGCCTGGCGCTGCATGCGCCCGCGGCCGGGCTGTCACTGGGGCACGTCGCTGCGGTCTGCCCGGTGCTGGACCCGGCGCGGACCATGGACGTGATGGAGCGCGGTCTGCCGCTGTACCGCTGGTATTTCGAGCGCAAGTGGCGTGCCTCGCTGCTGCGCAAGCGCGCGCTGTTCCCGCAGCGGCTGGACTTCGACGAGCGCATGCTCGCCCAGCGCCTGCGCGCGCTCACGCGCTGGCTGGTCGAGCGCCACACCGATTTCGGCACGCTGGAGCACTACTTCGACGGCTATTCGATCGGCCACGACCGGCTTGCCGGTCTCGCCGTACCGGCAAGCGTGCTGACCTCGGCCGACGACCCGGTCATCCCGATCGACGATTTCGCCACGCTGCAACTGCCGGCCTGCGCCACGCTCGAGATCGCGCGCCACGGCGGGCATTGCGGCTTTCTCGAGAACGCGCGCCTGGACGGCTATGCCGAGCGCTGGATCGCCGAGCGGCTGGAGGCGGCGGTCGGCCGCGGCGGGACGCCGTAAACCGGCGCGCATCACACGGACGATCATTTTCCGGCTTGCCGCGGCCAGGGTCCGATCACCTGCGATGCAGTGGCGGTCGCGGCGGCGCCGACGGCCGACTGCTGCGATTGGCATCCAGCCGCCTTGCGCCTTACGCCTGGCAGCGCGGTGGTGCGGTGGTGCGGCAGCGCGGCGGGGCCTGCGCTATCCGGCCGCAGCAGCGGACCCGCCCTCTACAATCGGCGTTTCGCCCGACGAACGAGCCGCCATGTACGAATCCATTCTCGATGCGCTGCGCCGCGGCGATGCCACCGCCGCCGTTGCGGCCGCGCGCGACGCCGTCACGGCGCAGCCGCAAGACCCGACCGCGCACCGCCTGCTCGCGAATGCACTGCGGCTGCAGGGCGACACCGCAGGCGCGCGCGACGCGATCGATGCCGCACTGGCGCTGGCGCCGGACAATGCCGATATGCACCTGGAGCGCGCGGGCCTGCTGCTGGGCGAGCGCCAGATCGACGAGGCGCAGGCCGCGCTCGCGCGCAGCCTCGGTCTGGATCCGAACCAGTTCTCCGCCTACATCCTGCAGGCGCATCTCGCGCTCGGACGCGGTGATCTGGACGAGGCCGAGCGCATCACGCGAACCGCCGCGCGCATCGCGCCGGAGCACCCGCAGATCGCCGCGCTCGAAGGCACGCTTGCATTGCGACGCGGCGACGCCGAGCGCGCGCTCAAGCTGCTCAGCGCCGCCGCGGAACGCGCCCCGGAGGAGCCGACGCTGCGCCATGCGCTGGCGTTCGCGTATCTCGCGAACGGGCATTTCGCGTTCGCCGAGCAGGCGTTCCGCAGCCTGCTGTCCAGCCAGCCGGATTCGCGCCCATTGCGCGGGCTGATCGCCCAGCTGGTCGCGCGCCAGGGCCGCCCCGGCGACGCCGCCGACGAACTCGCGCCGCTGCTCGATACAGAATCTTCGCCGGCGCTGCAGCGCACCGTGGCCGAGCTCGAACTGCAGGCCGGGCGTTTCGAGCAGGCGATGCCGCGCCTGCGTGCCTTGTTCGAGGCGGCGCCCACCGACCGGCGCACGCTCGGCGCACTGGTCACCGCATGGCAGCAGCTCGGCGCGATCGAGGATGCCCGCAGCGTGCTCGACGGCGCGCTTGTCGAGCATGCGCAGTCGCCCGACCTGTGGCATGCGCGCCTGCTGTTCGAGCCGTTCGCGGGCCCGGAAGCACGCGCGATCATCGAGCGCTGGCGCGCGGCGATGCCGGATTTCGTGCCCGCCCTGCAGGCGCACGCGACCGTGTTCGACGCCGCCGGCGAAACCGAGCAGGCCGAGGCACTGGCGCTGCGCATCACCGAACTCGAGCCCGGCCACACGCAGGCGGAGATGCGGGTGATCGACGGGCTGCTGCGACGCGATCCGGAAGCGGCGATCGCGCGCATCGACAGCCTGCTCGAGCGCGCCGACGACGCCGGGGTGAAGCAGGGGCTGCGCTCGCTGCTGGGCCGCGCGCTCGACGTCGCCGGCCAGCCGGAGTCGGCGGCCGCCACGTGGGCGGAGTTGCACGCCGAAGTCGCGGAGCAGCGCCTGCCCTTGCCGCCGCACAGCGCACCGATCCGCCAGTGGCCGCCGCTCGCGCCGCTGCCGGCCGATGCCCCGGGCGTGCTGCTGCTGTGGGGCGCGCCGGGTTCGCTGGTGGAGCGCATCGCGGTCGCGTTCGAAATCGCTGGTGCACCGCTGCGGGCCGACCGCTTCGGCGCCCAGCCGCCGCATGACGACCTGCAGCGCTATACGACGGTCAACGAGCTGGTCAGCGGCGGGCTCGACGGCGCGCAGCTGGTTGAACGCTGGCGCGCATTGCTGCCCGCGCGCAACGCCGGCGAGGGCAACATTTTTGACTGGCTGCTGTGGTGGGACAACGCGCTGCTGCTCGCGCTGCGACCTCACCTGCCAGAAGCGGTGGTGATGGTGGCGCTGCGCGATCCGCGCGACATGCTGCTGGACTGGCTCGCGTTCGGTGCGCCGATGCCGCTCGCGGTGCGCTCGCCGAACGAGGCCGCGCGCTGGCTGGCGCAGGTGCTGGCCCAGATCGCCGAACTGCACGAACGCGACCTGTTTCCGCACCGGCTGGTGCGCATGGACGACATCGCCGACGACCCGGTCGCGGTCGCGTACGCACTCGGCCAGGCGCTGGATATCCAGGTGCCGCCGGCGCCGGACGGTGCGTTCGGGCCGCGCCATTTCCCGGCCGGCCATTGGCGCAGCTATCGCACCGCGCTCGCCGATGCGTTCGCGCTGCTGGAGCCGGTCGCGCAGCGGCTGGGGTATCCGGCGGCCTGACTGCCGCTGCGTCGTCGAGCGCGGCCGCTGCTGATTCCGGCGACCGCGCGCGACCACCCGTGCTTCCGCGTTCGCAGCGCCGGCGTTAACGTCACCGCTTTCTTCTGCCCGAGGATCCCATGCGCATCCACAGCGAGAGTTTCCAGCACGGCCAGCGCCTGTCGGCGGAGTTCGCGGCCGGCCAGCCGACCGCGGACGGTTTCGGCTTCGCGCCCAACCGCAATCCGCACCTGGCCTGGAGCGAGGCGCCGGCCGGCACGCAGTCGTTTGCGCTGGTGTGCATCGATCCGGATGCGCCGACGGTCGCGGAGATGGCCGGCAAGGCCGGCGTCGAGATCCCGGTCGATCAGCCGCGCTGCGAGTTCTTCCACTGGGCGATGGTGGATGTCCCGCCAAGCGTCACCGCGATCGACGCCGGCGCATACAGCGACGGCGTGCAGCCGCACGGCAAGGCCCGGCCCGCCGGGCCGGCCGGCAGCCGCCAGGGCCTGAATAGTTACACCGAGTGGTTCGCCGGCGATGCGGCGATGGCCGGCGACTGGTGCGGCTACGACGGCCCGTTCCCGCCGCCGAACGACCTGCGCCTGCACCGGTATTTCTTCCGCGTGTTCGCGCTGGATGTGCCCACGCTGCCGCTGCCCGAGCGATTCACCGCCCCGGACGTGCTGCGCGCGATGCACGGCCATGTGCTGGCCGAAGCCGCGACCTACGGCACCTACGCGCTCCATCCGGGCGTGGCCGGCTAGCCGCCCGCCCGCCCGCCGCGGCGCCCGCCCGGGCAATGCCGCGGCCGGCAGCCTCGATGGCCATGGTCGGCCTGTCCGCCCTGCGCGAGCGCGCCCGCGCGCTCAAGCGCCAGACGCTCACCGTGTACTTCGTCGCGCGCGATCCGCGGCTGCCGTGGGGCGTGCGCGTGCTTGCGCTCGCGATCGCCGCCTACGCGCTCAGTCCGATCGACCTGATCCCCGACTTCATCCCGGTGCTCGGGCTGCTGGACGATGTGATCCTGGTGCCGCTCGGCGTGGCGCTGGTGCTGCGCCTGGCGCCGCCGGCGCTGGTCGACAATGCGCGACGCGAGGCCGCAGTCGCCGCCGAGCGGCCGGTCAGCCGCTGGGCGGCCGCGGTGATCGTGCTGCTGTGGCTTGCCGTGGCCGGGCTCGCGGTGGTGTTGTGGCGCCGCTGACGGGCGCCCGGGTCACTCGCCGGCCGGCAGCAGCACAAGCAGCGCCACGCCAAAGATGAAGCGGTACACCGCGAACGCGGTGAAGCGGTGCGTCTGGATGTAGCGCAGCAGCCACTTCACCGCCGCGAACGCGGTCACCGCCGAGGCCACGAACGCCACCGCGAGCGCCGTCCAGTCCTCGTTCGCCGCCTGCCCGCTCGCGGTCACGTCGATGAGCTCGTACGCGGTCGCCGCGAACATGGTCGGGATGCCGACCAGGAACGCGAACTCGGTTGCCGCCGCGCGCGAGGTCGTGCCGGCCAGCAGCGCGACGAAGATCGTCGCCGCCGAACGCGAGGTGCCCGGGAACACGCCCGCCACCACCTGCGCGATGCCGACCAGGATCGCCACCGTCCAGGTGATCGTCGCGCGCTCGCCCAGCGCCGCGGCCCGGCGCGCGGCCAGGTGCTCGGCCGCGACCATCCAGAACGCGCCCAGCACCAGCGCCCAGGCGATCGGCGCCACGTCGTCGGGCAGCTCGAAGCCGAGCTTCTTCACGATCACGCCCAGCACCGCGGTCACGCCGAACGCCGCCGCCAGCTTGTACGCGTAATCGCGCGGCGCCTGCCCGTACACGCGCGCATCGGCCGCCACCGCGCCCGGGCGCAGGAAGCTCATCGCCAGCTGCCACAGCCGCTCGCGGTAGATCAGCACCACCGCAAGGATCGCGCCGGCCTGGATCGAGATGTTGAACAGGTCGCTGCGGTGCCCGAGCCAGCGCTCGGCAATCAGCAGGTGGCCGGTGCTGGAGATCGGCAGGAACTCGGTGATGCCTTCGATGATGCCGAGCAGCAGCGCGGCGAACAGATCGGTCATGGGGGGCTTTCGCTTGGACTAGGAGCAGACAACGCGCAATGCGCGAGGGTCGTGCCATCGACGCGCGGTACTCGTTGACCGGCTGGTCCAACGCGGCCGCGGCCCCGGGCGCCGCGCAGCATAACGGAGCCGCGCGCACCACTTTGGTGCGCCGAGGCCGCGATGCGCACCGCAAGCGTGCAAAAGCACGACCGCAACACGGCTTCAACCGACCGGAAGCCTGCCGGGACACGGCTTCCAAAGTTGGC
>CADCUA010000551.1 GCA_902805755.1 uncultured Lysobacter sp. | reverse complement strand
CGCGATTGGCGTCGGCACCGCACCGCCATCGAGCAGCCAGCGCAGCGCGTCACGCAGGTTGTCCTGCCCACCCTCGCGCCACAGCGCGCGCAGCGCGAGCCAGTCACGTGCGAACGGCTGCGCTTCCGCGCGTGTCGCGAGCGCCGGCGGCGTCGGAGCGTCCGCGGTCAGTGCCGCGATCTCGGCCGCGCTGAACACCTGCAATGAATCGGTGCCCCGATAGCTGCCGCGGGCCAGCTCGGTTTCGCTGTGAAAGGCGTACAACGCCGCCGGGCCGCGCTGCTCGCGGCGCAGAGCCTGCGTCGTCTCACGCAGGCGCACGCCCTGCTCGCCGAACACCGCCACTGCGATGACCGCGTCGCTGCCGGCCAGCAGCGCGCGCAGGCCTCGGCTGTCGAGCTCGGCGAGCTGCTGCGGCGTGCGCAACACGATGCGGTCGGACGGACGCGACCTCGCCAGTTCCGCCGCGGCCTCGGCCACCTCGGGCGCGGCGCGCTCGGACACCACGCCGAGCACGGTGCCTGCTGAAGCAGTACCCGACAGGCCCAGTGCCAGTGCCGCACCCGCCACCCACCGTCGCCACGCGCGCATGCTGATTTCCGATCGCACGCCGTGCGAGGTACGGGAAGAATCGACCGGCCGCCTGGACCGTTCCGCTGCCGCGCCAGGATCCGGGCAGCGGCCGCGTATTCTGCCGGCCCAACGCAGGCTACGCGAGCGCGGCGCCATGGCTCGGGCGTTGACGTCGAACCCGGACCTCGCCCCGTGCATGCCGCACGCGTCTGCGGCCGCAGGTGGCTCCAGTGCGGCCCGGGCACATCCGCAACGACTCGGGCGAACAGATTGCAGGCGCCCGCACATGGGCCCGGCTGCGGCCTCGAGCGTTCCCGCGGAATGGCGAATGACGCGTGGCCCGTTCGGCTAGCGCCTATGCCACCGCCAGCTCAGGTATCTGCGCAACCGTGACACGCTTGCGCCCTTCGCACCTGCCTGCGCAGAGCGGGTGCGCGGGACTCCGGCGGAAACCAGTCACGGGCCGAGGCGAAAGCGGCCGCAAGCATTGCGCCCTGAAGTCACCTCACTGAAGAAGGCGTGCAGCTGTGCGTGGGCGATCGCCTCAGTGATGGCGCGGGCGTTCCGATGGCGGCCACGGCGCCGGCGACGCCTCATGCGGATGCCCGGGTACATGTACGCCGCGAGCGGCCTCCATGGGACGCCGCAGACTGCCTGCGAGCGCTTCCGCCGGCAGGCGCGCCGAACGCCCCGACAGGCGTTCGAATTCCTGCACATCGTGCGAGCAGAACAACTCCACGCGCGAGCCGTGCTGGCTCCTGAGCTCACGCAGCCGGCGCTGGTTCGCCAGCCGCAGGCCACGGTCCTTTTCCATCATCCACTGATAGAAACGCAGGCCCGGCGTGCACGAGGGATTGCGCAGGTCCATCTCGTCGGCATGGAAGTACGCATCACCGGCGAGAAGCTTCCAGCCATCACCCTGCTGCACGGCGACGCCGGTGTGGCCGTGCGTGTGGCCGGGCAACGGCACCAGCAGGATTTCCGGCGGCACGCCCATCAGCTCACGCACCTGCTCGAAGCCCAGCCAGGTGCCACCACGCCCGGCGCGGTAGGTATGCCATTGCCCGCGCGTGGACCACTGCTGCGGGCGGAAGCGCTGGCGGTCGAGCCAGGTCTTCTGCAGCTCCGCGTATTCGCGCTCCTGCGCGAGCATGTGCACTTTCGCCTGCGGGAAATCGTCCAGGCCGCCGGCATGATCGAAGTCCAGATGCGTAAGGATGATGTGGCGCACATCGTCGGCGGAGAAACCCAGTCGCTCGATCTGGCGACGCGCGGTCATCTCCTCGCGGAACTCGGGCCGCACCAGCGTGAGGAAGAATTTGCTCAAGCGCCCGCGTGGATCAGCCACGTCGCGCAGCCCGAGGCCGGTGTCGATCAGTACCAGCTGGTCCGCCGTCTCGATCAGCAGG
>CADCUA010000550.1 GCA_902805755.1 uncultured Lysobacter sp. | reverse complement strand
TGCTCGCTCCTGCGCTGCACTGGGCGCTGCAACGCGTGCGGCCCGCGACGGTAGACGTGGACACGCCGGTGTCTGTCGCGGACGCGGATCCGGACCCGGTGGCGACCGCGGCCGATGTGCCGATGCCTGCGGCACCGCCGGACCCGGCGCCGACCCGCCCCGACCCGGCTACGCAGGCCGTCGTGCTGTACGCAGCGGCCCGCAGCGGCCGCGTCGATCACGCGCTCGAGCTCGTCGAGGCCGGTGCGGACGTGCATGCAACCCCACCGCCGGGCGAGCGCGACCAGCGCAGTCTCGCCGTGCTCGCCGCGGTGCTGCCGGACCTGCGCCTGCTGCGGCTGCTGATCGCGCGCGGCATCGACCTCAACCGCGCGCATGCGGGCACGACGCCGCTGCTGGCGGCGACGCGTGACAGCTGGCACGGCCGGCCCGATGCGGTGATGACGCTGCTCGCGAACGGCGCCGACCCGCGCGCACGCGACACCGAAGGCAACACTCCGCTGCACCATGCCGCGCGCAGTTCCGATCCTGGCGTCGCCGCGTTGCTGCATGACGCGTCGGCCGACATCGAAGCGCTCAACCGCGAAGGCCTGTCGCCGCTGGGCGTGGCCTGCGTCTCGGGCAACTGGCGGCTGGCGAAATTCCTGCTCGAACGCGGTGCACGGCCGGAGCCCGATGGCGGCCAGCCGGCGTTGCTCGCGGCAGCGCGCGTCGAGGATGACGATGCCGCCGGCGTGCAACTGTTGCTGCGCTACAAGGCGAAAGTCGGCGCGCGCGATGCGAGCGGGCGCAGCGCGCTGCACGATGCGGCGTTCGCGGGGCATCTGGAAGTCATCGCGGCGCTGCTGGCGGCTGGCGCGGACCCGACCGTCACCGACGACGAGGGCCGCACGCCGCTGCTGGAGGCCGCGCGCGGCGGGCATGTGCTCGCGCTTGAACGCCTGCTCGAGCGCATGCCGCACGGCGTCGCCGCCGAAGTGGCGGCGACCGACATCCAGGGGCGCAATGCGCTGGTGCTCGCCTGTACGGCGGATCTGGCATCGCCGGAACTCATCGCCCGCTTGCTCGAGCTGGGCGTGGACCCGCGCCAGGTCGACCTCGGCGGACGCACTGCGATCGACCACGCCGCAGCGGCGGGGCGCTGGTCGCTGGTCAGCCGTCTCGACCCCGGCTACGCGCTGCCCGCGGCCGTGATCGACACCGGGACGGGCGACGCGCCCGCACCGGACCGCGCGCCGTTCGCGCTGCTGCGCGAAGCGCTGCAGGACGGCCGCAGCGACGACCTCGACCGCCTGCTGCCGCTGGTGAGCCTGCACGAGCGCGGCGAGCTGCTGCACGACGACGTGATCGCCGCAAGCCCGCGCGCGATCGACTGGCTGCTCGCACACGGCGCCAGCCCCGACAGCCGCGACCGCCGTGGCGATACGCCCGTGTTCGCCCTGCTTGCACGTGGGCCGGTCGCGATGCCTGCGCTGCGGGTGCTGTTCGCCCGTGCGGTCGCGCCGGCCGGTGCCGGGGGTCTCGCACGCTTTCTTGCGGCCAGCCTCGTGCTGGGGGCGGATCGATCCGCGGAAGCGTTCGCGCTGGAACTGCTCGATCGCGGCGCCGACCCGTTTGCCGCATCGCGCGCGGGGGATCCGCCGCTCGCGCTGGCGGTGCGGCTGGGCTGGACGCGGGTGGTCGAACGCCTGCTCGCGACCGGCGTGAACCTCAACGCACGCGACAGCCACGGCATGAGCCCGTTGCACCTGGCCGCCGCACTCGGGCGCACCGACATGCTCAAGGCGCTGGTCGCACGCGGCGCGTCGCCGGACCTGCTCGCCGCCGACGGCCAGACGCCGCTCGGCGTGGCACTGTCGGCGGGCCGACGCGATCTGGCCGACTGGCTGGACTGGCGCGGCTGGCCGCTGCCGCAGCGCCCGCTGCAACCGACCGACGTGCCGGCGGCCGCGATCGTCGGCGATGCCGATGCCGTGCGCCGGCTGCTGGATCTCGGCCTGCCGGTCGATGCGGTCGATGCACAGGGCTGCACCGCGCTGCTGCGCGCGGCCGGCGGTGGCCATCGCGCCGTGGTCGACCTGCTGCTTGCGCGTGGCGGCGATGCCGGGCGCGCGGCGCATTCGGGCGCGACGCCGCTGTCGGCCGCGGTCAGCATGCGACATCTGGATGTGGTCGATCGCCTGCTTGGCGCCGGCCTTGATCTGGAACAGCGGTTGCCGGGCGGGCTGACCGTGCTGATGGTCGCCAGTGCGCTGGGCCTGCCGGAGTTGGCGGCGCGCCTGCTCGCGGCCGGCGCCGATGTGCAGGCGACCGACGCGCAGGAGCGCACCGCGCTGCACTGCGCGGCGATGTTCGGCTTCAGCGCGCAGGACCGCGCCCGGCTGGTCGCGCTGCTCGACACGCTGCTGCTGGCCGGCGCCGACGTCGAGCGCGTTGCCGCCGGGGCCACGCCGTTGCTGCTGCTGCTCGGCGCGCGCGCGGAGCCCGGCACGCCGGCGGACGAGGATGTTGTGATCGCGGGCGTCGAGCGGCTGCTGGACGAAGGCGCGAGCCTGGAGGCCCAGGATCCGCGCGGCTTCGGCCCGCTGCACCTGGCGGCGCTGCACGGGCTGGTGCGGGTGGTGCAGCGTCTGCTTCGCACCGGCGCCGACCCGGACCGCCGCGACACGCTCAACCGCACGCCACGCGAGATCGCACTGATGCGCGGCTTTGTCGACATTGCCGCCGAACTCGCGCCGGCAACGTCCGGCCCGGTGTCGATGGCGCGGTTCCTGCGCGATCACCGCTGAGCGTTGACTGGGGCGGCGCGTGACGCTTGATCGTGTCGCCGGCCCGGCACGGATGTGTCCCTTGCACGATCGTTGCGATTTCACGGGGCGTTCCATCGCCCCGGTCGGCAGCGGAGCGTGGTGTGCAGGCATTAGTGCGTGTCTAACATGGTCTGCAGCGGCGCGTTGTCCGCAGGAGACGCTGCGCGTCGGGTACGCGCATAGCGATCACCGAGCGCTTTAGGGCGTCGTGGCCCATGGGCGACGGCTGGTTTCACGCAGTTGTCCCTGCGTCGTTTCAGACGGCTCGCCCAGCGCTTCACCCCCGCGCTATTAAAGCTTGGACATTCGGCGGTCACGCATGCGGGAGCACGAGCGCCCGTCCCATGCGGCTGCCATGCACGCGCACGTCCCTGACCGACAGGCGACGCACGCGGCCCGCCGACCACGCCGGGCGGTATGCTTGCGCTTTATGCAAACACAGGGACGTGCAGTGAAACGACTGTTCTGGATGGCGCTGCTGCTCGTGGCAGCGGGCGCGGCATTTGCAGCCGGCCCGGGTGCGGTGCGCAAGCGCATCGAGTCGAGCCTGCTGGTGAAAGGCACGATCGACATCAGCGCCGAAGGCAAGGTGCTCGGCTACGCACTCGAACGTGATGAGGCGCTGCCCGCCGCCGTGCAACGACTGGTCGCGCGGGCCGTACCGATGTGGCAGTTCGAACCGGTCGAGCTCAAGACCGGCACCACCCGCGGACGGGCGCGCATGAGCCTGCGACTGGTCGCGCGCAAGCTCGATGAGGAGAACTTCAGCGTCGCGATCCAGGGCGCGCAGTTCGGGCAGGAGCATGTTGCAGGCGGTCTGGCCTCCAAGCAGATGGCGCCGCCGCGATACCCCGAGGACGCGCAGTACGCAGGCGTGGGCGGCACCGTGTATCTCGCGGTGAAGGTCGGGCGCGACGGCCGCGTCGAGGACGTCACGGCCGAGCAGGTGAACCTGCGCGTGATCGCGAGTGAGCCGGCCATGCAGCGCTGGCGCGACGTGCTGGAAAAAGCATCGGTGCGCGCCGCGCGCAAGTGGACGTTTACGCCGCCGACCGCCGGCGAGGATGCTGACGCCCCGTACTGGTCCGCGCGCGTGCCGGTCGCGTTCATCGCGCCGGGTGCGAAAGAGCCTCGGGACGACGAATGGAGCGCTTACATCCCCGGTCCACGCCGCTCGATCCCGTGGTACCCCGAAGCGCAGGGCGCGGGCGCTGATGCACTCGCCGCTGGAGACGTGCAGATGCTCGGCGCCGGGCCGCGCCTGCTGACCGCGCTCGATCCCGGCTGAGTCCGGCGACGGCGGCCTTCGTGAGCCAGCCGACTCCAATCACGGGCGGCGCACCGAACGCACGGCCCTGGATGAACGGATGCCCGGGCCGCGGCAGACCTCGCTCAACATCGGGTGCGCGTCGCCGTTATAACCGGTGACGCCGCGCATCCACGTGCGTGTCGGACTTGGCACGGGCAGATGCCGGGTCCACGAAATCCTGCCGTTGTTGGACTCGCCATGCTGCTGCAACGCCTGCAATCGGACTTCCGTTTCGCGCTGGTCACGCTGTTCGGCACCCTGACCTCGCTGTGCATCACGCCGATCGCGGCCTATCGCTTCGCAACCGGCGCGGTGGTGACCGGTTTCGTCGACCTCGGCGTCGTCGCCTGCATCATGGGCAGCGTGGTGTACATGTGGCGCGGCGGCAGTTCCGAGCGCGCGGGCATGGTCGCCGTGCTCACGGCGAGCGTCGGTTGCGTCGTGGTTGCCAAGACGGCGGGCCTGGCCGGACTGTTGTGGATCTATCCCACGATGACGGCGAACTACCTGCTCGTCCGGCCGCGCTACGCGGTGCTGGCGTCGCTCGTTACCGTCGGCGGCGGCATGGCGTTCGCGACCGGGCTCGACACCGCCTTCGCCACCATCACATTCGGCGTGACCGCGATGCTGGTCAGCCTGTTCTCCTACATCTTCGCGTACCGCACCGAGTCCCAGCGCACGCAGCTGGAAATGCTGGTCACGCGAGACACGCTGACCGCCGCCTCGAACCGCCGCGCGATGGAGCAGGAACTGCCGATCGCGATGGAGGCCTCGCGCCGCGCACGCGCGCCGGTCGGATTGCTGGTGATGGACATCGACCATTTCAAACGCATCAACGACAGCTTCGGCCATGAAACCGGCGACCACGTGCTGGTCGACTTCGCGCGCCTGGTGATCGATGCCACGCGCAAGGGCGATCGCCTGTTCCGCTACGGTGGCGAGGAGTTCGTGCTGCTGCTGCCGGGCATGGAAGCGGGCGCGCTGGCGGCCGTGGCCGAGACGCTGCGCAGCCGTGTTGCAGGCGAGCTCAGCGTGCGCGGCACCCCAGTCACGGTATCCATCGGTGCGGCCGAACTCGCGCCGCATGAGGCGACGAACGAATGGCTCGCCCGAGCCGATGCGGCGATGTACCGCGCTAAGAACGAAGGCCGCGACCGCGTCGTCGTTGCGCCGATGCCCGAGCGGGTAACCAGCGTCATTGAACTGCCGCGGCGGCAACGCGTGCGCTGAAGCTCAGTGCAGGTGGCGCGCTGCGAACGCCTGCCAGTGTTCGTCGACCGACGCACTCGCGTCCACCGGGCCCGGCACGACGATGCCCGCGAGCACGCGGCGCATGGAATCGAAACGACGCGCGAGTTGCTCGAACAGCGCGGCATGGCCGGCACGTGCCAGTGCGGCGACTTCGCAATAAGCCGCCTGGCCCAAGCCCGCGTAATAATCCGGCTGCACGTTGCGGCGTCGCGCGAGCTTGGGAAACAGGCCGGCAATCAGCAGGCAACGATCGCCGACGTCGCGCAGCGCATCGGTGCGGTCGCGGCCATTGCGCTGCAGGCCATTGAGGCATTCCAGCGCCATCGTCCGGCCGCCGAGCAGCACGTCGCCCTGATGGCGCTGCAGCACGAAAACCAGGTAGCTCTCGACGGTGTCGGGCAGTTGCAGATGCGCGCGCGCTTCCCCGTCGCGCACCAGTTCGTACCACAGTTGCGTCGTCGTGCCGCTGTGCAGGCTGTCATCGCGCATGCCGTGCTCCCGATCCCGACCAAGGCCTGGCTCGACAGGTAACACGGCCGATGTGGTTTGGATGTCGTGCCGCATCACAAACCACGCCATCCATAAAAAAGCCCCGCAATG
>CADCUA010000549.1 GCA_902805755.1 uncultured Lysobacter sp. | reverse complement strand
CGGCGCAGGCGGCGGAGTGCGATCTCGATCTGGACGCGCGGCACGCGATCACCGCGCCCGGCGTCGAGGCCGGGCGCTTCGACGCCGGCCGCCTGCAGCTGCCCGCGCATGGCGCCTACTACGCGACGCTGGGCTGAACCCGTGCCCGTTGGCGGGCACCACTCTCATGTCTCGGCGCGCGGCATGCGCGCGCGCCGCACCTGTGCATGCTCAGCCTGCGGTGGCGCAATGCCGCGCGATGAACGCCTCGTGCGTCGGCATGGCCTGCACGCAATTGCCGATCACGCCGCGGATGTTCGCGAGGTACTCGGCGATCTTCTCTTCGGAATACACGTCCACCAACGCGTGGTAGCCGCGCGGGATGACGCGCTGGCCGTGCATCACCTGCACCCAGCTCGGCTCGG
The DNA here is from genome assembly GCA_902805755.1 of uncultured Lysobacter sp. Lineage (GTDB taxonomy): Bacteria > Pseudomonadota > Gammaproteobacteria > Xanthomonadales > Xanthomonadaceae > Cognatilysobacter. The sequence continues at coordinate 5,593 of CADCUA010000549.1, read as the reverse complement.
CGAACAGCTCGTTGCCGTTGCGGAACACGCGCCCGTTGCTGCGGAACAGCGCCATGCGCTGCGACACCGATTCGGGCACGTCCATCGTGCGGCAGTAGTCCCAGAACGGCGTGTCGCTGCGCTCGGTCGCGTGGTAATGGGTGATCAGGAAATCGCGGATCGCATCGACCTCGATGTCCGAGTGCGCGTTGAATTCGTCGATGTCGGCCTGCTCGAAGCCGGCGGACGGGAAGAACGCGGTCAGCCGCGCGATCGCGGACTGGATCAGGTGGATGCTGGTCGACGCCAGAGGCTCCATGAAACCGCTGGCGAGGCCGAGCGCGACGACGTTCCTGTTCCACGACTTCCTGCGCTTGCCGGTAACGAAGCGCATCGCGCGCGGCTCGGCGAATGCTTCCCCTTCGAGGTTGCCCATCAATGTCCGCCATTGAACGATCCCGCCCTGCCTTGAACACCGAGCATGCGCGCGACGCGCTGCGCCACTCCGGGACCCCGCGCGCACCTGCCGCGCCCGCTCGTATTGCGGCTCGCCCGCATGCAAACGTATTCATCGCCGCGCTGGGCCTGCTGGCGATGCCCGCGATCGCGTTCGCCGATGCACGCAGCGATGTGATGCTGCGGGCGGCGTGTGACATGCCCGCGCATGCGCAGGTGCTGCAGCCGACCGTGCACAAGGCGACCGACGCCCGCGCCGTGTGGCTCGATCGCGCCACGCTGCAATGGCCGGGCAAGCCCGCGGACGCGCGCTACCGGCTGGTGCATTCGGCGCGTGCGGCGCTGCAGGCCCAGCCGGGCGCACGCGTGAGTGGAGCCGATGGAGCAATCACGCTGAGCCCTCGCGCGGATGCAATGCCTGCCGGGCTTGCACAGCGTTTCCGCTATCTCGGCCAGGGTGTCGTGCTTGGTGTGTCGGAGCCCGACCGCGCCACGCTCGCGGCGCGACTGGACCAGCAATGGCTGCTCGTGCAGGAAGACGCAAACGGCCGCGTCGTCGATGCCACCGCATTGCAGTGGCCGGGCCTGCTGGATGACATCCACGCCGCCGCCGAACGTGCCGACCTCGGCCTTCGCATGGACGATGAAACCGCGCGCCTCGGACTGTGGGCGCCGACCGCGCGCGCGGTGGCGGCCTGCCTCTACGACGACGGCGCGAGCTCCGCGCGTCAGGTTGAAGCACTCAAGCGAGACGCGACCACCGGCGCATGGTCGGTCACGCTGCCCGGCAACCTGCGCGGCAGCTATTACACCTACCTCGTCGACGTGTTCGTGCCCGGCACCGGCCTGGTGCGCAACCGCGTCACCGATCCGTACTCGATCAGTCTGACCACGGATTCCAGGCGCAGTTTTATCGCGAACCTCGATGACCCGGCGCTCGCGCCTGCGGGCTGGCACGACGCACCGCGGCCGGACGCACCGGAATCGCCCACCGACATGGCCGTGTACGAGCTGCACGTACGCGATTTCTCGATTGGCGATGCCACGGTGCCCGCCGAACATCGCGGCAAGTACCTGGGCTTCACCCACGCGAACTCCAACGGCATGCGTCACCTGCGCGGCCTGCGCGACGCCGGACTCACTGACATCCACCTGCTGCCGGTGTTCGACATCGCGACCGTGCCCGAAGCCGGCTGCATCACGCCGGAGATTCCCAAAGCCGCGCCCGACAGCCCGGCGCAGCAGGCGGCAATCGCAAAAGTCGCCGCGCGCGACTGCTTCAACTGGGGTTACGACCCCTACCACTTCAACGCGCCCGAAGGCAGCTACGCGACCGACGCGGGCGATGGCGCCACGCGTATCCGCGAGTTCCGGCAGATGGTGATGGCGCTGCACGCGGCCGGCCTGCGCGTGGGCATGGACGTGGTCTACAACCACACCACCACCTCGGGCCAGAACGCGACGTCGGTGCTGGACCGCATCGTGCCCGGCTACTACCACCGGCTCGACGCAAGCGGGAAGGTCGAACGATCCACCTGCTGCGACAACACCGCGACCGAGCACATGATGATGGCGCGGCTGATGCTCGATTCGGTGTCGCTGTGGACACGGCATTACCGCATCGATTCCTACCGCTTCGACCTCATGGGCCACCAGCCGCGCCGCGCGATGGAAGCGATGCAGGCGCGCCTGCGCCGCGAACAGGCGCGCGAGGTGCCATTGATCGGCGAAGGCTGGAACTTCGGCGAGATCGCGAATGGCGCACGCTTCAAACAGGCCTCGCAGAAATCACTGAACGACAGCGGCATTGCCACGTTCAGCGATCGCGCGCGAGATGCGCTGCGTGGCGGCGGGTGCTGCGACAGCGGCAAGGACCTGCTGAGCCAGCAGGGCTGGCTCAATGGCCTCGTGTACGCCGCAAACACGCATGCCGACGCTGCACGGCCGCGCGAAGACCTGCTGCACGCGGCCGATCTCGTGCGCGCAGGCCTTGCCGGCACGCTGCGCGATTACACGACGACGCTGCGCGACGGGCGCGCCGCGCCGCTAGCGCAGCTGGACTACAAGGGCGAGCCGGCCGGTTACGCGAGCCAGCCCGGCGAAGTCGTCAACTACAGCGAGAACCACGACAACCTCACGCTGTTCGACATCAACGCGCTGCGCCTGCCGCAAGACACCTCACGCGAGGACCGTGCGCGCGTGCAGGTGCTAGGTGCCGCGATGGTCGCGCTGAGCCAGGGCGTCGCGTACTTCCATGCGGGGCAGGATGTGCTGCGCAGCAAATCGCTGGACCGCAACAGCTTCGATTCGGGCGACTGGTTCAACCGGCTGGACTGGACCTACACCGACAACGGCTTTGCCGCGGGTCTTCCAAAAGCCGAGGAAGGCGAAAAGGACTGGCCGCTGCTCGCGCCGGTGCTGCGCAACGCGTCGATCAAGCCTACGCAGCGCGAGATCGAATGGACCCGTGATGCGTTCCGCGACTGGCTGCGCATCCGCGCGAGCACTTCACTCCTGCGCATGACGAAGACCGAGGACGTGCAAAAGCGCCTGCGGTTTTTCAACACCGGTCCCGAGCAGAATCCGGTGGTGATCGCCGGGCATCTGGACGGCAAGGGGCTGGACCGCGCACGGTTCGGCGAGCTGCTCTATCTCGTCAACGTATCGCCGCAAGCGCAGACGCTCGCGTTGCCCGAACTCGCCGGCCGCCGCTTCGTGCTGCATCCGGTGCAGCGCGACGCGAACGCCGCCGACCGCCGCCCGCGCGAACAGGCGCGCGTGGACACACGCGCCGGCCGCTTCCAGGTGCCTGCACGCACCGCCGTCGTCTATGTCGTCGAATAACGGCCCACGCCGCGCCCGCCCTCATGAACCAGGAAACCCCATGCGCCATGCCATGAAAACGCTCGCGGCCGCCGTGCTCGCGACGCTGAGCCTGCCCGCCTTTGCCGAGACCGTCGCGAGCGTCGCATCGCCGAACGGCACGCTGCGCGTCGAGCTCGACATCGACGACGGGCGCATGGGCTATCGCGTGTTCCATGCCGGCAAGCCGCTGATCAACACCTCGCGCCTCGGTTTTCTGTTCCAGAACGTCGAGCAGCTGCAGCGTGATCTCGCGTTCACCTCCAAGGCCACGCGCACGTTCGACGAAACCTGGGAGCAGCCCTGGGGCGAGCGCCGCCTCACGCGCAACCGCTACAACGAGCTGCGCGCGCGTTTCACCGAGAAGATCAACGCCAGGCGCGCGATCGATGTCGTGTTCCGCGTGTATGACGATGGCCTGGGCTTTCGCTACGAATTCCCGGACCAGCCGCAGTTCAAGGACGTGCGCATCACCGAGGAACTGACCGAGTTCGACGTCGCGCGTCCGTCCACGGCGTGGTGGATTCCCGGCGGTGAGTGGAACCGCTACGAGCAGGTGTACAACACGACGCCGCTAACGGAAGTCGGACGCGCGCACACGCCGATGACGCTGCGCACCGAGGACGGCGTCTATGTGTCGTTCCACGAAGCCGCGCTAGTCGATTATTCCGGCATGTGGCTCACGCGCGTGGAAGGCCGCCGCCTGAAGGCGCAACTGTCCCCCGGCTCGGAGGGCTGGAAAGTGCGCCGCACCGCGCCGTTCAACACGCCGTGGCGCACGCTCACGATCAGCGACCGCGCCGGCGGCCTCGTTGAGTCCAGCCTCATCCTCAACCTCAACGAGCCGAACAAACTCGGCGACGTCAGCTGGGTCAAGCCGCACAAGTACGTCGGCATCTGGTGGTCGCTGCACCTGGAAACGCAGAGCTGGGCGACGGGCGCAAAACATGGTGCGACCACCGCCGAGACGAAGCGCTACATCGACTTCGCTGCGAAGCACGGCTTTCGCGGTGTGCTCGTCGAAGGCTGGAACCCCGGCTGGGACGGGCAATGGTTCGCGAACGGCTACGGCTTCGATTTCACCAAGGCCACGCCGGATTTCGATATCGAGGCGCTGTCGAGCTATGCGAAGCAGCGCGGCGTGCACCTCGTCGGCCACCACGAGACCGGTTGCGCGGTCAGCCACTACGAGCGGCAGATGTCGCAGGCGTTTGCGATGTATGCGCGCCTGGGCGTGGATGCGGTCAAGACCGGCTATGTGTGCGACGCCGGCCAGATCGAGCGACAGGAGGTTGCGGGCGGGCCCGTGCTGCGCGAGTGGCACGACGGGCAGTGGCAGGCGAACCACCATCTGCGCGTAGTCCAGGAGGCTGCGAAGCATCGCATCGCGATCAACGCGCACGAGCCGATCAAGGACACCGGACTGCGCCGCACCTACCCGAACTGGGTGTCGCGCGAAGGCGCGCGCGGCATGGAGTACAACGCCTGGGGCAATCCCGGCAATCCACCGGAGCACGAGGCGATGCTGGTGTTCACGCGCATGCTCGCAGGGCCGATGGATTTCACCCCGGGCGTGGTGAGCCTGAAGGGCCGCAACGGGCTGATATTCCATTCCACGCTCGCCAAGCAGCTGGCTCAGTACGTCGTGCTCTACAGCCCGATCCAGATGGCCGCCGACCTGCCCGAACATTACGAGCAGCGCATGGACGCGTTCCAGTTCATCAAGGACGTGCCGGTGGATTGGGAGGACACACGCGTGATCAACGGCGAGCCGGCCGATTTCGTCACAATCGCGCGCAAACAGCGCAAGAGCCACGACTGGTACGTCGGCGCGGTCACCGACGAGAACGCACGCTCGCTCGAGCTGCCGCTCGCGTTCCTTGACGCAGGCCGCCGCTACGAAGCGCAGATCTACCGTGACGGCGAGGGCGCGGACTGGAAGACGGATCCGCATGCGCTCGTTATCGAGAAAAAGCCCGTAAGGCGCGGGGACACGTTGACGCTGAAGCTCGCGCCCGGCGGCGGCCAGGCGATCCGTTTCAAGGCGCTTTAGACAGGACGTTCAACCCGCGTCCGCTCATCGAAGCCGTGCCGATCACCCAAAGCAGCCGTGCTACGTGATCGACGATGCGCTGCTCGAGCCCACGCGTCGGGTCGAGCTCGCGGCCGCGAACATCGACCACTTCGAAGACTCGTCGCACAACGCCTATCCCGGCCCGGAGTTGCGCCTGCCCGACGCACTGTCGCAGCCGCTGTCGATGTTCTTCTCCCGGCATCTGCGCGAACGCCTCGGCGC
>CADCUA010000548.1 GCA_902805755.1 uncultured Lysobacter sp. | reverse complement strand
CCCCGCGCATCGCCTGTTCGACCATGCCCGGCAGCTGCGTGCGGCCCTTGACGCCGCCGAACGCGCTGCCGCGCCACACGCGCCCGGTCACGAGCTGGAACGGCCGCGTGCGGATCTCCTGGCCGGCGCCCGCAACGCCGATGATGACGCTCTCGCCCCAGCCCTTGTGGCAGCACTCCAGCGCCGAGCGCATCACCTCGACATTGCCGATGCACTCGAAGCTGTAATCGACGCCGCCGTCGGTCATCTCGACGATGACTTCCTGCACCGGCCGGTCGCAATCGCGTGGATTGATGCAGTCGGTCGCGCCCATGGACTTCGCGAGCTCGAACTTCGATGCGTTGATGTCCACGCCGATGATGCGCGCAGCGCCGGCCTGCACCGCGCCCTGGATCACCGCCAACCCGATACCGCCCAGGCCGAACACCGCAACGGTGTCGCCGCGCTGCACCTTCGCGGTGTTGTGCACCGCGCCGATGCCGGTAGTCACGCCACAGCCGAGCAGGCAGACTTTTTCCATCGGCGCTTCAGCGTTGATCTTCGCCAGCGAAATCTCCGGCACCACCGTGTATTCGCTGAACGTGCTGGTGCCCATGTAGTGATGGATGGGCTGACCGTTGTAGGAAAAACGCGTCGTGCCGTCCGGCATCATGCCCTTGCCCTGCGTCGCGCGCACGGCCTGGCACAGGTTCGTCTTGCCCGACAGGCAGAACTTGCATTGCCGGCATTCGGCTGTGTACAGCGGGATGACGTGGTCACCCGGCTGCAGCGAGCTCACGCCTTCGCCGACCTCGACCACCACGCCCGCGCCCTCATGGCCGAGCACCGCGGGGAACAGGCCTTCGGGATCGTCGCCGCTCAGCGTGAACGCATCGGTGTGGCATACGCCGGTGGCATGGATGCGCACCAGCACCTCGCCCGCGCGCGGCGGTTCGACATCGATCTCGACGATCTGCAGCGGTTGTCCGGGCGCGAATGCGACGGCGGCTCGTGACTTCATGGCGCGGCTCCGACCAAAGAGGTCGCCATGATAGACACGCACCCGTCGATACGTGCCGCGGATGCAGGCGCGAGCGCTTTGCTCAACCGGTGTTCTGGATGCCTGCCGCGATGCCGTTGACCGTCGCGATCAGCGACTGCAGGCGCGCGTCCTCGGGCGAGCCATCCGCGCGCCAGCGCGCAAGCAGCTCGACCTGCAGCAGGCTGATCGGATCGACATATGGATTGCGCAGGCGGATCGACTGCCGCAGCCGGCGGTCGCCGTCCAGAAGCTCGTCCGTGCGCTTGATGCGCAGCACCGCGGTGCGCGTGCGTTCGAACTCGGCGGCAATAAGCGGATGCAGGCGCGCATGCAGGTCGACGTCGCCGACCGCGGCCAACTGCGAATAGCGCAGGAATATGCCGGGGTCGGACTTCGCCAGCACCATCTCCACGTCGTCGATCAGCGCCGCGAAGAACGGCCAGTCGCGCGCCATGTCATGCAGCGCATCCTCGCCGTGGCGCTGCAATGCGTCCTCGAGCGCGCTGCCCACGCCGTACCAGGCCGTCAACCCCGAGCGGTTCTGCGACCATGCGAACACCCATGGGATCGCGCGCAGCGATTGCACGCCGGGCGCGGCGCCCAGGCTCGGCCGCTTGCTCGGGCGCGAGCTGATGCGCAGGTGCTCGATCACGTCGATCGGCGTCGCACGGCGGAAATACGCCGGGAAATCCGCGTGCTCATGCACGAGCGCGCGATAGCTCGCGCGTGAGACGGTGGCGAGCTCGTCGGCGATCGCGCGCCAAGCCGGCTCGCGCGGTTCGGCGGGCCGCGGGCGCAGGCTTGCGCGCAGCACCGCGCCGGTCGCCTGTTCCAAGTTCCGCAGCGCGAGCGCGCGGATGCCGTACTTGCGGTGGATCACCTCGCCCTGCTCGGTCAGGCGCAGGCGCCCGTCGACCGCGCCGCGCGGCGCCGCGGCCCCCCCCCCCACCGCCCCGCCCCCCCCCCCGCG
>CADCUA010000547.1 GCA_902805755.1 uncultured Lysobacter sp. | reverse complement strand
CCTGCTTGTCGTCGCCCTGCTTGGTGGAATCGCGGCCGCGGGCAATCGTGAGCCGTCTCCTGGGCCGGAAGCACCGAGGCCGCTGCTGTGGAAAGTGTCGGATGCCAACAACAGCGTCTACCTCCTCGGCTCTTTCCATGTGCTGAAGGCGAGCGACTACCCGCTTTCCGCCGAGGTGGACACCGCGTTCGCGGACGCCGAGCGTCTGGTGTTCGAAGTGACGCCAGCGGAGCTTTCGGATCCCGGTGTCGCGGCGCGCACGATCGCCGTGGCACGGTTCGACGATGGACGCACACTCGGCTCAGTGTTGCCGGCGCAGGCGCGTGATGCGTTTGCGACGCAGCTGGCAGCGCGCGGGGCGAGCATGGCGCAGCTCGAACCGTTCGAGCCCTGGTTCGTCAACCTGACGCTGGTGGTGGGGCTGTCGCAGAGCCTCGGCTTCAGCGGCGAGCACGGGCTTGACCGCCACCTGATGCAGAAGGCGGCCACGGCTCGCAAACCGACCGGCGGCCTGGAAACGCTCGAATCGCAGATCCATGTGCTTGATTCGACACCTATGGATGAGCAGCTAGCCGGGCTCGTCGAGATGATCGAGCGGCCGGCGCGGATGGGCACGATGCTGTCGGATCTGCACACTGCATGGAGGCAGGGCGATGCTGCCAGGCTCGATGCGCTGACGCGTGTCGAAATGCAGAACAAGTCGCCGCGCACCTATCGCATGCTCAACACCGATCGCAACCGCGCGTGGCTTCCGCAGATCGGCCGCATGCTGTCGGATTCCACGCGCGACGACACGCTGGTGGTCGTCGGTGCGATGCACCTGCTCGGCCCGGATGGGCTGGTCGAGCTTTTGCGTAACCAAGGCTTGCGCGTCGAGCGCGTGTGTTCGGCCTGCAGTTCGGACAGCGACGCCTGACGTTCACGCGCCGCCTGGTGCGCGATCAGCGCGCGGGCGCGTTGCCGGCGGGCACAGGTGGAACCAGCACGATGCAGTCGACGGGGCAGGCCGGTACGCACAGTTCGCAACCTGTGCAGAGCGGTTCGATGACCGTGTGCATGTGCTTCGCGCCGCCGATGATCGCGTCGACGGGGCAGGCCTGGATGCACTTCGTGCAGCCGATGCAATCAGGCTCGACGATCAGTGCCACCTGCGGCGGCTTGTGCGCGCCGCGTAAGCGGTCATAGGGTTTCGCGGGGCGTCGCAGCAGGCGCGCGAGTGCAAGCGCTCCCGTGTCGCCGCCGGGTGGACATTGGTCGATGTCCGCGTCGCCGCGTGCCATGGCTTCGGCATAGGGCCTGCACCCGGCGTAGCCGCACTGTCCGCACTGCGTCTGCGGCAGTAGGCGATCCAGCCGCTCGATCAGTTCGTCGGACACGCGCGTCGGGTGCCGTGCACGTTTGCAGGTGGCAAATCGATCGGGCGCGTAGCGACTGTCAACGGACAGGCATGCCCGGCGCCGCGCCATTGTCGGCGTCGAGCAGGAACAGACCGCCGCCGTCGAAACCCGCCGACAGGATCATCCCCTCGCTCAAACCGAAACGCATCTTGCGTGGCGCGAGGTTCGCGATGAACACCACGCTGCGGCCTACCAGCTGCTCGGGCTCGCCATAGGATGCGCGGATGCCGGAGAAGATCTGGCGCTTGCCGAGTTCGCCCGCATCCAGCTCGAAGCGCAGCAGCTTGTCCGAGCCTTCGACGAACTCGCATGCGAGGACACGGCCAACACGCAGGTCGAGCTTTGCGAAGTCATCAATGCCGATCGTCGGTGCCGATGCTGCCGCCGGCACTGTGGGCGCCGTGCTGTTCGCAGCTGTTACAGCTGCAGCCGGGGTCGTCGCGGCTGGTGGCGTCGGCGCCAGTGTTTCCTTCGATGCTTCGGTCATGGTTTCAATCTGCCTGGGGTCGATGCGGGTGAAAAGCGGCTCGTACGGCTGGATGCGATGCGCCACCAGCGGCAAGGCAAGGTCGCCCCAGTGGTTTACAGAGGATGCA
>CADCUA010000546.1 GCA_902805755.1 uncultured Lysobacter sp. | reverse complement strand
TGCCTGTTGAACAGCCTCCGATGCCCGTCAAACACGCAGCGGCGCACAGCGTCCACATAACCCCGGCCGTGCACGCCGCATCGGCGCTCGATGGACGCGTGATCCCGAACCGGCGCCCCGCACCCCAGGATCAGCCGCGCTAACGCCCCTGCGCCGCCAGCCGCGGCGCCAGCAACGCAGCGGCTTCAGTGAGCGATCCCACGATGCGATAGCCCCGCGAACGCAAGGCCTCGTCCGGCTGCAGAAGGTCCGGCACCTGGATCGGATGCATGCCGGCTGCTAGTGCAGCGCGCACGCCGGGATTCGAATCTTCCAGCACCACGCAGCGCGCGGGTTCCACGCCCAGCTGCCGCGCGGCAAGGCAATAGATATCGGGCGCGGGCTTCGGCTCGTCGATATCGCTTCCACTGACGACGACGTCGAAATACCCGCGCAGGCCGGCGGTTTCGAGCTTGCGCCAGGCGCGTTCGGTCTTCGATGAGGTGACCACCGCGCGGGTGACCTGCGAGGCCACTAGCAGTTCGAGCAGCGGCACCACTCCGGCCTTGTGCGGCAAGCCCGCGTCGACCTGCTGCTCGAACAATGCCGTGCACCGCTCGATCATCCATTCGGCCTGCGCCTTGCCGAACTTCTCATGCACCAGCTCGTTGATGTCGTCCTCGTGCAGGCCGGCCAGCGACAACCAGAACGCATCGTCGACCTCCAGCCCGCGCTCGCGCGCCGCCTGCTGCCAGCACTCCATGTGGATGCGCTCGCTGTCGACCATCAGCCCGTCCATGTCCAGCAGCACGGCCGCCGGCTCGAAATCGAGCGGCGCCGCGCTCATGCGGCCGCTACGAACAGGCGCTCGATCGCCTGCGCATCCAGGGTCCGCCACTCACCCGCCGGCAGGTCGTCGAGTGCGAGGCCGCCGATGCGCGGGCGGTGCAGCGCCTCGACGTGGTTGCCGACCGCGGCGAACATGCGCCGCACCTGATGGTAGCGGCCTTCGGTCAGCGTCAGGCGCGCCTGGCGCGGGCCGAGTACTTCCATCTGCGCCGGGTGCAGTGGCGTGTTTTCTGATTCCAGCATCAGCTCGCCGCTCGCGAACACCCCGGCCTCGTCGCCGCGCAGGTCCTGCGCAAGCGTGGCGTCGTAGACCTTCGCAAGCTTCGCCTTGGGCGAGACGATGCGATGCAGCAGCATGCCGTCATCGGTCATCAGCAGCATGCCGCTGGTCTCGCGGTCCAGGCGGCCGACCGGCGAGAGCAGCGGCGAGCGCAGGCGGAAGCGGTCGGGCAGCAGGTCGTAGATGACGCGGCCGCGGTCCTTGGTCGAGCAGGTGTAGCCGACCGGCTTGTGCAGCATGATCACCAGGCCGGCCGGTGGATCCAGCGGCTCGCCGTCGATGCGGATCGCGTCGTGTTCGGCGCGGTCGTCGGCGTACAGCACCTCGCCGTCGGCGTCGGTGATCAGGCCCTCGCGGAACATGCGGGTGACGTCCTTGCGGCTGCCATAGCCCAGGTTCGCGATCAGCTTGACCAGCTTCATGCGCGCACCGCCTCGATGATCTTGAAGCCGTCCTGCTGCACGACCGTGCGCACCTGCGCGAATCCCGCGCCCAGCGCCTCCTCGTACGGCAGGTGCCGGTTCGCGACGAGCCACAGGCGCCCGCGCGCGACCAGCGACTGCGCGGCGACCGCGATGAAACGCTTGCCGATGTCGGGGCGCTCATGGCTGCCCTGCGCATGGAACGGCGGGTTCGTCACGATGACGTCGTAGCGTTCGGGCAGGCCGGTGGTGACGTCGTGCCAATGGAAGCCGAGCGTTGCGCGCGTCGCATAGGACGCGAGATTCGAGCGTGCAAGTTCCAGCGCGCGCGCTTCGGCCTCGAACAGGTCCACCGAGGTGATGCGCGGGCAGCGGTCCAGCAGCTCGGCGGCGAGATAGCCGAAGCCGGCGCCCAGGTCCGCCGCGCGCCCGGCCAGGTCGGCCGGCAGGTGTTCGGCGAGCAGGCGCGAGGCCGGGTCGATGCGGTTCCAGGCGAACAGCCCGGGGCGGCTGGTGAAGCGGCCGCCCGCGATCGGGCGCGGCGCATCGAGCGCTGCCCAGCGAGCGGCGAGTTCCGCATCCGCGGGCCCGTCCAGCGGCGCGGTCCAGAACACGCGGCATTTGTACTTGCTCAGGTTAGCCACGCTGCCGGCGATCGCGGCGAGGTCGGCCTCGCCCGAGCGCGCGCCTTCGGTGTTCGGCATCGCCGCGACCACGCGCCCACCCGGCGCGGTGCTCGCGATCGCCCGCGCGAACAGGGCGCGCGCCTCCTCGCGCTGGCGCGGCGGCATGACGAGCACGAGCGGATAGCGGCGCCCCGGCGTTTCCGGCACGACCGTGTGGCCCGCCGCCTCCAGCCCCTGCGCAGCGGGGCGGAAGCTCTGCTCGCAGACCAGACCCGGCCCGGCCAGCTGCAACGCGGGCCCGGGCCGCGCGCGCAGGAACAGCGCCCCGCCCTCGGGCCAGGACAGCACGCGCTGGCTGAAGGGCAGCATCAGGGCATCGAGCGCGCGCTCGGATTCAACGGACATGGGCGGACTCGGGGCGGACTCGCAAACGGGGCGTCGATTCTAGCCACGCGCCGGCCGTGGGCCACGTGAGCCGGCGCGGCCGCGTTTGCACGATGCCAACACGGGCTTCATGCGCGGCCAACGCGGCGAGCGGCAGGCTGGGGCTGCCCACTCCAGGAGTTCTTCCATGATGCGAGCCCTTTTCGTCGGCGGCACGGTCGACAACAGCGAACTGGACATGGAGATCCAGGGTGCACAGCCGCCCATGCATTACCCGGAAAACAGCGGTGGCGGACGCCCGCGTTACCGCCTGCACCATTTCGGCGTGCGCGACGGGGAAGTCGCCTATGCCGTGTACCGGGCCCCGGAAATGGACGAGGCGGAAGCCGAACGCATCGCCGGCGAGCGCGATTACCCGCGCCGCTTCAACGCGACGCCGACGCCGGTCATGAGCTGAGCCCGTCGAAGCCTGCCGTACCGCTCACCCCGGACGTGCGTTGCGCGCCGGGGTGACGCGCCAGATCGTATTGCCCACGTCGTCGGCCACCAGGATCATGCCCTGCCCGTCCACGGCCACGCCCACCGGCCGGCCGCGGGCCTCGCCATCGGCATCCAGGAAGCCGGTCAGCACGTCGCGCGCGGCGCCGTCGGGGCGCCCACCGGCGAACGGCACGAACACGACCTTGTAGCCGCTGCGCGGCTTGCGGTTCCATGAGCCGTGCTGGCCGATCAGCGCGCCGCCGGTGAACTGCGGCATCGCCGCGCCGCGGTAGAACGCCAGTCCCAGCGAGGCCGTGTGCGCGCCCAGCGCATAGTCCGGACGGAGCGCGCGCGCGACCAGGTCCGGCCGTGGCGGCGTGACACGCGCATCGACGTTCGCGCCGAAGTAGCTGTACGGCCAGCCGTAGAAGCCGCCGTCGCGCACCGAGGTCATGTAATCGGGCACGAGATCGTTACCGAGCAGGTCGCGCTCGTTGACCGCAGCCCACAGCGCGCCGCTCGCCGGCTCGAAGTCCATGCCGACCGGGTTGCGCAGGCCCGACGCGAACACGCGCGATCGGCCGCTGGCGATGTCGATCTCGTGGATCGCCGCGCGCCCGGTTTCCTGCTCCATGCCGCCTTCGGCGATGTTGCTGTTCGAGCCCACGCCGACGTACAGCCGCCGCCCGTCCGGGCTGGCGAGAAGACTCTTCGTCCAGTGCTGGTTGACCGGGCCGGCGGGAAGCGCGGCCAGCACGGTGGGCTTGAACGCGATGCGCGTGTCGCCCTGCTGGTACGGCACCGCGACCACCGCATCGGTATTGGCGACATAGAGCATGTTGCCGACCAGCGCCATGCCGAACGGCGAATTCAGACCGTCCAGCAGCACGCTTCGCATTTCCGCCACGCCGTCGCCGTCGACATCGCGCAGCAGGCTGATGCGGTTCGCGCTGGGCCCGGCGGCGCCGGCTTTTTTCATCATCGCCTTCATCACCAGCGCTTTCGGCGCCAGTGACGTGGGCTTGGGCGGCGCGCGGGTTTCCGCGACCAGCACGTCGCCATTGGGCAGCACGTACAACCAGCGCGGATGATCCAGGCCGGTGGCGAACGCATTGACCTGCAGGCCGCGCGCCGGCGTCGGCAGCGCGCCGTCGGGCCAGCCGACGGCGGTGGCGACGTTGACGGTGGGGATCACGCTGCGGCTGGGCGCCGGCAAGGCCGGCTGCGCGCCGTACGACCGGTCGATCGACAGTTGCGCGGGCCCGGAGCACGCCACGAGCAGCGTGAACGCACTGCCGGCCGCGAAGCCGAGGCGCGCCAGCGTGTTGAACAGGACAGCGTGGCGACGGCGCATGGGCGGATTGATCGAAACGGGGATCCAGCGTGTCGCGCGCGCCGTGAATGCAGCGCGACACGCACGCATCCGGATCAATCGCGCCAGCGCAGCTCGACGCCGACCAGCACCTGGCGCCCCGGCGCCGGCTCGTAATAGCGCCGGTTGCCTTCGTTGACGATGACCGAGCCCGAGTAGCGGCGATCGGCGAGGTTCGTCACCCCGGCGAACACGCGTCCGTCGTAGCTGCTGGCGGCGAAACCGTAACCACCGCTCGCTCCGAACACCGCGTACGCGTCGGCGCGTTCGCGGTCGATCGTGTTGACCGGCACCGCGCCGATGTACTGCCCGTCCAGCCGTGCATGCCAGCCGCGCTCATCGCCCCAGTGCAGCGCCGCCGCGGCGGTGGCCCGTGGCACGCCTGCGATGCGCGTGCCTGCAGCAACCGCTACATCCGGGCGCGTGCACGGCGCACCGGCGCAGGTGAGAAAACCGTCGACATGGCGTGCATCGAGAGTCGTCGCCGCCAGCTGCAGCCGCAGCCCTGCGGTGAGCGGCAGTTGCATCGACAGCTCGACGCCGTCGCGTTGCGCACGGCCCGCGTTCTGGAACGTGGTGCGACCGCCCGCGCTCGTCGCGACCGCGAGCTCGTTGCGCGTGCGCGCACGGAACACCGCAAGTTCGGCCTGCACACCGTCCTCGCGCCCGAACTTCAGGCCGGCCTCCACGCTGCGCGTGCGCGCCGGGCGCAGGCCGAAGTTCAGGCCGCTGCCGCCGTCGTTGCGGTAACCGAGTTCGTTGAACGTCGGCGTCTCGAACGCCTCGCCGGCGGCGGCATACGCATGCAGGCCGGGGCGCAACTGCACGTTCGCGCCGAATACCGGCGTCACCGCACGATGGCGCACGCGGCCGCTGTCGTCGGGATTGCCGGCCGTGATGTAGCGGTCGCGCGAAGTGAACGTCACCGCGCTGCGGCGCACGCCGGCCATGAGCGACCATGCGGGCGCCGGTTCCCACCGCAGCTGCAGGTACTGGTCGAACGCCTGCACCGCATCGTCCTGCTGCTGGCGCAGTGCGCCGCGCACGCCGAGCTGGTCGCCTGCGAAGTTTTCGAAGCCACGCCGCGATTGCCGCTGGCGATCGTGGTTCAGCCCCAGCGTCCATTCCAGTGGCCGGCCTGCAAGCGTCGTGCGCTGCGTCCAGCGTGCATCGATGCCGCGATACGGCGCATCGAGCTCGATGATGCCGCCGCCGCTGAGCGGGTTGCGCTGCGTTCCCACCGGCACCGACAGCACCTGCTCGATCGCGCGCCGCCCGCCATAGCCGAGCACGCGCAGCTGCGCGTCATCGAAGTCGCGGCTGAAGATCGCGCCGACCTGGTGCTGGCGCGTGCTCTTGCGCGTGCCGAACGCGAGTGCGCCGGGGCTGGCCTGCGTGGGATCGCGCTGGTATTCGGCGCGCGTCAGGCCCTGCGGGTCCAGTGCATCGGGCGCGTGCAGTGCATTCGCCAGCACGGTCAGGCGCGTGGCCGCATCGATATCGACATTGACCTTCGCATTGAAACTGTCGCGGCGCGCGCGGCTGTGGTCCCGGTGGCCATCGCTGCGAAAACGCGTGAGGCCGGCGCGGTAGTCGAAGTGCTCGTGCGCATCGT
>CADCUA010000545.1 GCA_902805755.1 uncultured Lysobacter sp. | reverse complement strand
CGGTGATACGTCTGCCAGTATTCGTCGAAGCGCGGATCGGAGTTGATGTTCGTCAGCTCGAAATCCACGCCCGCGCGCATGCGCAGGCCCAGACGTTCGATGCGCTTTTCGATCACGTCCGGCCGGCCGATCAGGATCGGGAACGCGAGCTGCTCGTCGATCACGGTCTGCACCGCGCGCAGCACGGTTTCCTCTTCGCCTTCGGCATAAACCACGCGCTTGCGGTCATTGCGCGCGCGGTCGTACACCGGCTTCATCAAAAGGCCGGTGCGGAAGATGAACTGGCCGAGTTTTTCCTCGTACGCGCGCATGTCTGTGATCGGGCGCGTCGCGATGCCCGAATCCATCGCCGCACGCGCGACGGCCGGCGCAAGCTCGACCAGCAGGCGCGGATCGAACGGGCGCGGGATCAGGTACTCGGGGCCGAACTTCGGCACGTCGGTGCCGTAGGCGCCGCCCAGGTCGGTCGCTTCCATGCGCGCGAGCTTCGCGATCGCGCGCACGCAGGCGAGCTTCATCGCCTCGTTGATCTCCTGCGCGCCGACATCGAGCGCGCCGCGGAAGATGTAGGGGAAGCACAGCGCGTTGTTGACCTGGTTCGGGTAGTCCGAGCGGCCGGTCGCGATGATGCAGTCCGGACGCACGGCGCGTGCGTGTTCGGGCAGGATTTCCGGATACGGGTTCGCGAGCGCGAGGATGACCGGGCGCTCGGCCATCGTGGCGACCATCTCCGGCTT
Organism: uncultured Lysobacter sp.; assembly: GCA_902805755.1. Taxonomy (GTDB): domain Bacteria; phylum Pseudomonadota; class Gammaproteobacteria; order Xanthomonadales; family Xanthomonadaceae; genus Cognatilysobacter. The sequence goes on along the minus strand of CADCUA010000545.1, from coordinate 1,259 downwards.
CAGCACGCCGCCCGCAGACAGGCCGAGGAAAATGTCGGCGCCGGCTACGATATCGGCAAGCGTGCGCTTGTCTGTCTCGCGCGCGTAGCGCTGCTTGTCCGGGTCCATGTTGCCGCGACCGGCATGCAGCACGCCGTCGCGGTCGACCGCCATGATGTTCAGTGGATTCATGCCGAGCGCGACCAGCATGTCCAGGCAGGCGATGCCAGCGGCACCGGCGCCGGACGTGGCGAGCTTCACGTCCTCGATCTTCTTGCCGGTGACTTCCAGCGCGTTCAGCACCGCGGCGCCGACGATGATCGCGGTGCCGTGCTGGTCGTCGTGGAAGACCGGGATATTCATGCGCTCGCGCAGCTTGCGCTCGACGATGAAGCACTCCGGCGCCTTGATGTCCTCGAGGTTGATGCCGCCGAACGTCGGCTCGAGGCTGGCGATGATGTCGACCAGCTTGTCCGGGTCGCGCTCGTCGATCTCGATGTCGAACACGTCGATGCCGGCGAACTTCTGGAACAGCACGCCTTTGCCTTCCATGACCGGCTTGCCGGCGAGCGGGCCGATGTCGCCCAGGCCGAGCACCGCGGTGCCGTTGGAGATCACGGCGACCAGGTTGCCGCGCGCGGTGAGTTCGCTCGCGGCGCTGGGGTCGGCGACGATCGCTTCGCACGCGTAGGCCACGCCGGGCGAGTACGCGAGCGCGAGGTCGCGCTGGGTGACCATCGGCTTGGTCGCGGTGACGCGGATCTTGCCCGGGGGCGAGAGGCGGTGATAGTCGAGCGCGGCTTGCTTGAGATCGTCTTGGCTGGACATCGGACCGGGATTTGGCAGAAAGGCCGGATTCTACCCGGCGGGCGGTGCGCACGACCCATGCCGCGCCGCAAACGCGCGCGTTGCTTCATTACCGGTTCGATGCCGGCCGTGCATGGCGGCGGTCGCGTGCTGCGCGCGCAAAAGAAAACGGGCGGCCGGAGCCGCCCGTCGATTCACAACAATGCGGCGATCAGGCGCGCACGACGCCCGCGCATTCGATCGTGCCCTTGAGCTGCACGCCGTCGGCGGTGGTGCCGTCGAAGTTCACGGTGCCGCTGTTTCCACGGTCGTCGACCTTGACCGTGCCCTTGCCCTTCGCATCGGTGCCACCCGCGCCGTTCTGGGTGTTGATCGTGTAGGACGTGGCGCCTTCACCGAACATCGGCCCGAACGCGACCATTACGAGGAACGCATCGGTACCGGCGGACGCGGCCTTCGCGTCGGGCACGATC
>CADCUA010000544.1 GCA_902805755.1 uncultured Lysobacter sp. | reverse complement strand
CCCGATGTACGTCATGACCAGCGACTTCGGCGCGCCGAGCCAGCTGGAGAAGATCGACATGCTCGACTTCGCCGATCTCGTCGTACTCAACAAGTTCGACAAGCGCGGCGCCGAAGACGCACTGCGCGACGTGCGCAAGCAGTGGAAGCGCAACCGCGTCGCGTTCCAGACCGCGGACGAGGACGTGCCGGTCTACCCGACGATCGCCTCGCAGTTCAACGACCCCGGCATCAGCTGGATGTTCTCGAACCTCTGCCGCCTGCTGCGCGACAAGCTCGCGCTGCCGGCCGAGAAGTGGACGCCCGACCTCGACACCTCGCTCAAGGAGCCGCGCGCCACCGTGCTGATCCCCGGCGCCCGCGTGCGTTACCTCGCCGAGATCGCCGAGCAGGGCCGCGGCATCAACCGCCGCATCGAGAGCCAGGCCGAGATCGCCGACCGCGCGCAATCGTGCTGGCAGGCGCTGCAGGTGCTGGAGGATGCCGCGCTGCCGCCCGCGCTCGACCTCTACGCCGCCGACGCGCTGCTGCCGCAGCCCTCCAGCTCGAACACGCACCAGGAAGAGGAAGGCGAGTTCTCCTACCTCGAGGCGAACGGCGTCGACCGCACGCTGCTCACGCTGCGCCAGCGTTACAACGACGCGATCCAGTCGCTGGACTCCGAAGCGCTCAAGCTGCTGCGCGGCTGGCCGGCGCGCCTGAAGTCGATCACCGACGAGGTCAACGAGTACAAGGTCCGCGACAAGGTCATCCGCGTCGAGAACTACCGCGAGTCGCTGAGCCACCAGAAGATCCCGAAGATCGCCGCGCCCACGTACAAGTCGTGGGGCGAGTTGCTGGTATTCCTGCAGAAGGAAAACCTGCCGGGCGACTACCCCTACACCGGCGGTGTCTACCCGTACCGCCGCACCGGCGAGGACCCGATCCGCATGTTCGCGGGCGAGGGCACGCCCGAGCGCACGAACCGCCGCTTCCATTACCTCTCGGTCGGCCAGCCGGCCGCGCGCCTGTCCACCGCGTTCGACTCGGTCACGCTCTATGGCGAAGACCCGGCGCCGCGCCCGGACATCTTCGGCAAGATCGGCAACTCCGGCGTCAACATCGCCACGCTGGACGACATGAAGAAGCTGTACTCCGGCTTCGACCTGTGCGCGCCCACCACGTCCGTCTCGATGACCATCAACGGCCCCGCGCCGATGATCCTCGCGATGTTCATGAACACCGCGATCGACCAGCAGGTGGAGAAGTACCTGCGCAGCGACCAGGCCCGCTGGGACGCCGCGCGCGAAGTCATGGACAGGATGTTCCAGGACCGCCCGCGCCCGACCTACAGCGGCATGCTGCCCGAGACGAACGACGGCCTCGGCCTCGGCCTGCTCGGCGTCACCGGCGACCAGGTCGTCGAGCCGGAGGTCTACGAGAAGATCAAGGCCGAGACGCTCAAGACCGTGCGCGGCACGGTGCAGGCCGACATCCTGAAAGAGGACCAGGCGCAGAACACCTGCATCTTCAGCACCGAGTTCGCCCTGCGCATGATGGGCGACATCCAGCAGTACTTCGTCGACCGGCAGGTGCGCAACTTCTACTCGGTGTCCATCTCCGGCTACCACATCGCCGAAGCCGGGGCGAACCCGATCAGCCAGCTCGCCTTCACGCTCAGCAACGGCTTCACCATCGTCGAGTACTACCTCGCGCGCGGCATGAAGATCGACGACTTCGCGCCGAACCTGTCGTTCTTCTTCTCCAACGGCATGGACCCGGAGTACACCGTCATCGGCCGCGTCGCCCGCCGCATCTGGGCCCGCGCCATGCGCGAGCGCTACGGCGCGTCCGCGCGCAGCCAGATGATGAAGTACCACATCCAGACCAGCGGCCGCTCCCTGCACGCGCAGGAGATCCAGTTCAACGACATCCGCACCACGCTGCAGGCGCTGTACGCGCTGTTCGACAACTGCAACAGCCTGCACACCAACGCCTACGACGAGGCGATCACCACGCCGACCGA
>CADCUA010000543.1 GCA_902805755.1 uncultured Lysobacter sp. | reverse complement strand
GACCCAGTTCGCGCCTTCGTTGTAGGCGGCCGAGGTCGGATCGGCGCTGCCGAAATGCACGCCGGTGACCGCGGCCGTGGTGTAGATCCACATCGAAAACAGCGCGAACCACGAGAAGAACTGCACGACCGCGAGTTGCCGCATCGTCGTCGGCATGTCGTACAGGTCGTCCATGATGTGGGTGAACGCGTTCGAGCCGCGCAGCATCGAGCGCAGCAACAGCGCCACGCCGTAGGCGAGCAGCAGGCCGGCGAAGATGTACAGCTCCTTCGCCCAGCCGTAGATCGCGACCGCCGCCACCCCGGCAATGCCCGCGAGCAGCCAGGTGATCGCCGTGCGCCGCGCACCGGTCGCGCTGCGTGCGCGCTGCGGCAGCGGCGGCGCCTCGTCGAACGCGCGAAGCTGCTCGGGCGGGTATTCGCGCGTGCGCAGCACCGTCCACAGGATCGCCAGCAGCAGCACCGCGCCGCCGAAATAGAACGCATAGCGCACCGTGTCCGGCACTTCGCCGGGCCCCGCGGTGTTGCCGACGCCGAACTTCTCCAGCAGCCACGGCAGCAGGCTTGCGATCACCGAGCCTATGCCGATGAAGAAGCTCTGCATCGCATAGCCGGTCGGGCGCTGCTTCACGGGAAGCTGGTCGCCGACGAACGCGCGGAACGGCTCCATCGAAATGTTGATCGATGCGTCCAGCACCCACAGAAGACCGGCCGCGATCCACAGCGTCGGCGAATTCGGCATCGCGATCAGCGCCAGCGTCGCGAGTACCGCACCGATCAGGAAGTACGGCCGCCGCCGTCCCAGCGGCGTCCAGGTGCGGTCGGACATGTAGCCGACGATCGGCTGCACGATCAGGCCGGTCAGCGGCGCGGCGATCCACAGCACCGGGATCGCGTCCATCTCCGCGCCGAGTGTCTGGAAGATGCGGCTGACGTTCGCGTTCTGCAGCGCGAACCCGAACTGGATGCCGAGAAACCCGAAACACATGTTCCAGATCTGCCAGAACGACAACTGCGGCTTTTGATTCATGCGTGTTCCTGGTGGGGCGGACGGTGCGTATGGAACGCCGGGTGGAGGAGCCGTGCTGCAGTGCGGCGCCCGCACCGTCACAGCGGCACGCGCGAACCGTCCGGGACCGGCATGGGCATGCTAGCGAGGCATCGCACTGCACAACGCGCCCATGCAAACGTATTCAGTCGCAAGCGTGGGGTAAGGGACAGCCGGCGCATGCGGCGCCGTGGAATAGTCCCGCTCTGGATAACGGCGCGCGGTCGCCAGGGTGGACGCAGGAATGCAGCAGGCAGCGCAGACGTGGTGGCGGGGTGCGGTGATCTACCAGATCTATCCGCGCAGCTTCCTCGACACCAACGGCGATGGCATCGGTGACCTGCCGGGCATCGTCGAGAAGCTCGATTACATCGCCAGCCTCGGCGTGGACGCGATCTGGATCTCGCCGTTCTTCAAATCGCCGATGGCCGACTTCGGCTACGACATCGCCGATTACCGCGATGTCGATCCGATGTTCGGCACGCTCGCCGACTTCGACCGGCTGCTTGCAAAAGCGCACGGCCTCGGCTTGAAGGTGATGATCGACCAGGTGCTCAGCCACACCTCGATCGAGCACGCGTGGTTCGCCGAAAGCCGTCAGAGCCGCGACAACCCGAAGGCCGACTGGTACGTCTGGGCCGATGCGAACCCCGATGGCACGCCGCCGAACAACTGGCTGTCGATCTTCGGCGGCGTCGCCTGGCAGTGGGAGCCGCGCCGCTGCCAGTACTTTCTGCACAACTTCCTCGCCAGCCAGCCGGACCTGAACTTCCACAACGCCGATGTGCAGCGTGCACAACTGGACAACGTGAGGTTCTGGCTCGATCGCGGCGTCGACGGCTTCCGCCTGGATGCGATCAATTTCTGCTTCCACGACGCACAGCTGCGCGACAACCCGCCCAAGCCTGTCGAACTGCGCACCGGGCGCGGCTTCGCGCCGGACAACCCGTACGCGTTC
>CADCUA010000542.1 GCA_902805755.1 uncultured Lysobacter sp. | reverse complement strand
TGGGCCAGCAAAGAAAAGTAACCCGCCTTCAGGCGGAAGCTGTTGCTTGGCATGACTGCGGCAAGTGAGACGCAAGCAGCCTGCCTCATCCGGCCCGTCGGCATAGCCGCCGGGCGTTCGATCGGCCGCGCGCCAATGGCGCGCAAACGGCCGCTCTCACCCAATAGACCCCACCAACCGCAACCGCTTGTCCTCCGGCACCTCCCCATACGCCAGCACCGCCAGCTGCGGCACGCTGTGCCTGACCAGCCTCGCCAGTGAGGCGCGCACGCCGCCGGGCACCAGCAGTACCGCGGGCTCGCCCAGGCTTTCCTGCCGTGCCACGCAGTCGCTGAGGTTCTGGTGCAGGCGTTCGGCCAGGCCCGGCTCCAGCGCCGCGCCCTGGCCGGTGACCGAGTCCTGCAGTACGCGTTCGAGTTGCGGTGCGAGCGTGTAGACGGGCAGCTCCGCGTTCATGCCGTTGAGTTCCTGCACGATGAAACGTCCTAGCGCCGTGCGGACCGCCGCGGTGAGGATCGACGGGTCCTGCGTATGCGCGCCATGTTCGAGCAGCGACTCGACGATCTGCCGCATCTGCCGCAGCGGCACGCGCTCGGCGAGCAGCGATTGCAGCACGCGCACCACCACCGACAGCGGTAGCAGCTTCGGCGTCAAATCCTCGACGAGCTTCGGCGTCGCCTTGCCGACGCTGGCGAGCAGCTGCAGCACTTCATCGTGGCCGAGCAGCTCGGTCGCGCGCTCGCGCACCAGGTGCGAGAGATGGGTGGCGACGACGGTCGGTGCATCCACCACCGTGTAACCCAGCGACTCGGCATGCGGACGCTGGCCGGGCGTGATCCAGACCGCATCCAGCCCGAACGCGGGGTCCTTGCCGGGAATGCCTTCGATCGTGCCGAACACGCGGCCCGGGTCGAGTGCGAGTTCGCGGTCCGGATAGAGCTCGCCTGCGGCCACCGGCACGCCATGCACGAGCACGCGGTACTGGCCCGGCGCGAGTTCAAGGTTGTCGCGCACGTGCACCGCCGGAATCAGGAAGCCGAGGTCCTGCGTGAGCTTGCGGCGGATGCCCTTGAGGCGCGCGAGCAGTTCGCCGCCCTGGCTCTTGTCCACCATTGCGATCAGCTTGTAGCCGACCTCCAGCGCGAGCGGCTCGACCGGACGCACCTCGTCCCAGCTGAGCTCGGCCAGCGGCGATGGTGCGACGGGCAGGCCGGTCTCGACCGGCCCTTCCGCTGCAGCCAACGCCTCGGCCTTCTGGCGCTTGTTGAGCTGCCATGCCGCGTAGGCAAAGATCCCCGCGAACACGAGGAACGGCAGGTTCGGCATGCCGGGCACGATGCCGATCAGGCCCATCAGCGCCGCGGCCACGATCAGCGCGCGCTGCTGGCCGAACACCTGCGTGTTGACCGCCTTGCCCATCTCCTGTTCGCGCGTGGCGCGCGTAACCAGCATGGCCACGGCGGTGGACACCAGCAGCGCGGGCAGCTGCGCCACCAGGCCATCGCCGATCGCAAGCAGCGAATAGACCTTTGCGGCTCCGCCCAGGTCCATGCCGTGCTGGGTGACGCCGATGATCATGCCGCCGATCAGGTTGATCGCCAGGATGAGCAGGCCGGCGATCGCATCGCCGCGCACGAACTTGTTCGCACCGTCCATGGAGCCGTAGAAGTCGGCTTCCTCGCGCACTTCCTCGCGACGTGCCTTGGCCTCCTCGCGGGTGAGCACGCCGGCATTGAGGTCGGCGTCGATCGCCATCTGCTTGCCGGGCAGCGCATCGAGGATGAAGCGCGCGGAGACTTCCGCGATGCGCCCTGCGCCCTTGGTGACAACGACGAAGTTGATGATGGTCAGGATCGCGAACACGATGAAGCCGACCGCGTAGCTGCCGCCGATCACGAACTCGCCGAACGATTCGATCACGTGTCCCGCTGCGCCCGGGCCTTCATGCCCATGCAGCAGCACCACGCGCGTGGACGCGACGTTCAGCGCCAGCCGCAGCAGCGTGA
>CADCUA010000541.1 GCA_902805755.1 uncultured Lysobacter sp. | reverse complement strand
CCCCCCTCGCCGCCGACGTCCTCTACGTGCTGGAGGCCAACCCGCGCGCCTCGCGCACGGTGCCGTTCGTGTCCAAGGCGACGGGCATGCCGCTGGCGAAGATCGCCGCGCGCTGCATGGCCGGAAAGACGCTGGCGGAGCAGGGCGCGACGAAGGAAATCATTCCGGATTACTACTCGGTCAAGGAAGCGATCTTCCCGTTCGCGAAGTTCCAGGGGGTCGATCCGATCCTGGGCCCGGAGATGCGCTCGACCGGCGAAGTCATGGGCGTGGGCCGCAACTTCGGTGCGGCAATGGCGCGTGCGCAGGAGGCCGGCGGCATCCGCGCTTTGCCATCGACCGGCAAGGTCTTCATCTCGGTGCGTGATCCGGACAAGAAGCGCGTGCTGAGCGTGGCCGAGGAACTGCTGGCGCGCCGCTACACGCTGGTCGCAACCGGCGGCACCGCGAAATATCTGCGCGAGCACGGCATCGCGTGCGAGACGATCAACAAGGTGACCGAAGGTCGGCCGCATATCGTCGACCTGATCAAGAACGGCGAGATCGTCTATATCGTCAACACCACCGAAGGCCGCCAGGCGATTTCGGACTCGTTCTCGATCCGGCGCGAAGCGCTGCAGCACCAGGTCACGTACTCGACGACGATCGCCGGTGCACGCGCGCTGCTGCAGTCGCTGGAATACCGCGGCACGGGCCCGGTGTGGTCACTGCAGGAGCTGCACGCGGAACTCGGCGCCTGAGCTCATCAGCAACCGGGCAGCACGCAGAAGCGTCTGCCCGGCCCGCTGTCTGTTCGCGCCGTCCCGGTTTGTGAGACGGCTGACGGCGCACAATCCCTTATTGCATTTCGAATGTCCGGCGCGGACCGGCACGAGGACACCCACATGAGAGCACCGATCACGGTGAAAGGCGCACAGCGCCTGCGCGCAGAGCTCGAGGAACTGAAGTCGGTCAAGCGTCCGGCCGTCATCCATGCGATCGCGGAAGCGCGTGCGCACGGCGACCTGAAGGAAAACGCCGAGTACGCTGCCGCGCGCGAGCAGCAGGGCTTCATCGAGGGCCGCATCAAGCAGCTCGAATCCGAGCTCTCGCACGCGCAGGTGATCGACGTCGCAGCGCTGAATGCAGGCTCGCGCGTGGTGTTCGGCGCGACGGTCGACGTGGCTGACGTGGAGACCGACGAGCAACGCACCTACCAGATCGTTGGCGATCTGGAAGCGGACATCAAGCAGGGCTTGATCGCGATTTCCTCGCCGGTCGCGCGTGCCCTTATCGGCAAGCACGAAGGCGACACGGTGACGATCGAAGCGCCGGCCGGCACGCGCGAGTTCGAGATCGTTGGCGTGCGTTACCTCGGCTGATCCATGGCTGCCGCGCGCGTCACGCTTCTGCTTGCCGAGCGCGAACGCTTTGCGGGCCAGGCTTTGCCCGAACCCATCGAGGGATGGCTTTCGCGAGGCGATACGGTTCGGGTTGAAGATCATCCACTTGCGCGGGTGTTCGACGTGCTTCCGCGAGGCTGGCCGGTTGCGGCCGTCACGCGGCAGCGCGACGCCGGTGATGCCGCAGGTTCCGGGTGGCTGCGCGCCGACCCTGCCTATGTGCGCCCCGACATCAATGGTGCGCGCCTGCTCGCCATCGGCGAGTCACTTGCGCTCGACGCGTCCCAGGCCGCCGAGCTGATCGCGCCCTTGCGTCCGCTGTTCGGAGATGCGGGGTTCATCATCGACGCGCCGCATCCGGCACGCTGGTACGTGAAACTGCTTCCGGGCGCGCGGCTGCCCGAGTTCGCGAGCCCCGCAGATGCCCTCGGCGCGGATCTTTTCGATTGCCTGCCGGGTGCTGCGCAGGCGAGTCCCGAGGCCCGTCGCTGGCGCGCGCTGCTGAGCGAAGCGCAGATCGTCCTGCACAACCACCCGTTGAACGGGACGCGTGCGGAGCGCGGGTTGGCCCCAGTCAATTCCGTCTGGTTCTGGGGCGCCGGGCTGCTGCCCGATCGGATCCAGTCCGACGCCAATGGCGTTTTCTCCGACGACGACACGCTTCAGGCGTTCGCCGAGGCTGGCGGTGTCCCGGTCGCTCCGCTGCCGGATGCCTGGGCGATGACGGCGGGTGCATCGGTATACGACCTGCGTCGCTTGCGCAGTCACGTTGCGCTGGCAGCTGACTGGCTGGTCCCCATTCGCGAGGCGATGCAGAACGGACATCTCGCCGAGGTCGCCATCGAATTCGAAGGTGGGCCGCGCTATGTGCTGCGACCCGGGCAACGCTGGCGACTGTGGAGGCGCACGCGCGCGTTTTTCGGTCCCGCCGTGCCGGGCGCGGGACGATGAGGCCGATCGCGCGCCTGCGCCGACGTGAAGCGGCGGACTGCGGCCCTTGGCCGTCGCAACTGCCGCCGCTGCTCGCGCGCCTGTACGCGGCGCGGGGCGCGACCGGCATCGAGCAGGCGCAGCCGAAACTCGCGCACCTGCTTCCGCCCGACGGGCTGCTCGGACTTGCGGAAGCAACGCGCCTGCTTGCCGACGCGATCGCGAAGGACCGGCACATCGTTGTGGTCGGTGATTTCGATTGTGACGGCGCGACCGCATGCGCGGTCGGCGTGCGCGGATTGCGCATGCTCGGAGCGCGGCGTGTGTCGCATGCAGTGCCGAACCGCATGGTGCACGGATACGGCCTTTCGCCCGCGCTTGTCGACGAGCTTGCGGCATTGCGTCCGGAGCTTCTGGTTACCGTCGACCACGGCATCGCGTGCCACGCCGGGATCGCCGCAGCAAAAGCGCGGGGCTGGCAGGTGCTGGTGACCGACCACCACCTTCCCGGCGAAACGCTGCCTCCCGCCGACGCGATCGTGGACCCGAACCTCCCGGGCGACCGGTTCCCAAGCAAGTCGCTCGCGGGCGTGGGCGTCATGTTCTACGTGCTGCTCGCCTTGCGCCGCCACATGCGCGAGCAGGCGACGTTTTCGGGTAGCGGCCCGGACCTGTCGGTGCTGCTCGACCTCGTTGCGGTCGGCACGGTGGCCGACCTGGTGTCGCTGGATACCAACAACCGCGCGCTCGTCAGTGCGGGCCTTCGGCGCCTGCGTGCGGGGCAGGGCTGCGCAGGCCTGCGCGCGTTGATCGAAGTTGCCCAGCGCGACGCACGATGCCTCACCGCGACCGACATCGGTTTCGCGGTGGGCCCGCGGCTCAACGCGGCCGGCCGGTTGGAGGACATGGCGCTCGGCATCGAGTGCCTGCTGACCGACGACATCCGCGAAGCACGCGAAATGGCCGGCCTGCTGAACCAGATCAATGGCGAGCGCCGCGCGGTGCAGCAGCAGATGACCGAAGACGCGGAGGCCGCCCTCAGTCGCGTGTCTTTCGGGAGCGATGCAACGCCTGTCGCGGTGTGCCTGTTCGATGCCGACTGGCATCCAGGCGTGGTCGGGCTGGTTGCGTCCAAGATCAAGGAACGCCTGCATCGTCCGGTGATCGCATTCGCGCCGGCCGAGCCGGGCAGCATGCAGCTGCGCGGTTCGGCCCGATCCATTCCCGGTTTCCATATCCGCGATGCGCTTGCTGCGGTGTCGGCGCAGTCGCCTGGCGTTATCGAACGCTTCGGCGGGCATGCAATGGCGGCGGGTCTCTCGCTGCGGATGGATGGCCTCGAGCGCTTCCGCGAGGGCTTTGTGGGTCACGCGCTGAGTTGCCTGACACCGGAACTCCTGCAGGCCGACATCCTCAGCGACGGACCGCTGGAATCATCCGAGTTCTGCCGCGCGATCGCCGAAGCGCTGCGCGATGGGGGGCCTTGGGGGCAGGGATTTCCGGAGCCGCAGTTCGATGGCGAGTTCGACGTGCTGCAGTGGCGCGTCGTCGGCACGCGGCATCTGAAGGTCGAGCTCGGTTGCGCCGGTCGTCGCCTCAACGCGATCGAGTTCGGCGGATGGAGCGGCGAGCCGCCTCCGCCGCGCGTGCGCATCGCGTATCGCCTCGAGCCTGACGACTACCGTGGAGGCGATGCGGTGCAGCTCGTCATCGTCCACCGCGAACCCGCCTGAACGCCCCCGCGTGATGCACACGCAGCAGGCCCGGGAACGGCGCTGCTAGAATGCGCGGTTCCGCAATAAGCACGCAGACACCGGACATGATCGAGCTGAATCCCGTCCGCCAGCGAATCGCCGACCTTCGGGAACGGCTGGATTCGCTCAGGGGGTATCTTTGACTTCGACCAGAAGGTCGAACGTCTCGAAGAAGTAAACCGGGAGCTTGAAAGCCCCGAGATCTGGAACAAGCCGGAGAACGCGCAGGCCCTGGGTCGCGAGCGTGCTTCGCTGGAAAAAGTCGTGCTGGGTATCCGCACGCTGACCGATGGCCTCGTGGGCGCGGGCGAACTGCTCGAGCTCGCCGAGATGGAAGACGACGAGGACACCGCGAATGCGGTGGTGGACGACGTCGAGGGCTATGCGAAGCAGGTCGACAAGCTCGAGTTCCAGCGCATGTTCTCCGGGCGCATGGACAGCGCGAATGCATTCGTCGATATCCAGGCGGGCGCGGGCGGTACCGAAGCGCAGGACTGGGCCGAGATCCTGCTGCGCATGTACCTGCGCTGGTGCGAATCGCGCGGGTGGAAGACGGAATTGATGGAAGTCAGCGGCGGCGACGTCGCCGGCATCAAGTCCGCCACGCTGCGCGTCGAAGCCGATTTCGCTTACGGCTGGCTCAAGACGGAGACCGGCGTGCACCGTCTCGTGCGCAAGTCGCCGTTCGACTCCGACAATCGCCGCCACACGAGTTTCACATCGGTGTTCGTCTCGCCCGAAGTCGACGACAACATCGACATCGAGATCAACCCCGCGGACCTTCGTACCGACGTGTACCGCGCGTCCGGTGCCGGCGGACAGCACGTCAACAAGACCGAGTCCGCAGTGCGCATCACGCACGTACCAACCGGCATCGTCGTCGCGTGCCAGACCGGACGCAGCCAGCACCAGAACCGCGACAACGCGATGAAGATGCTGGCGGCGAAGCTGTACGAGCTGGAAATCCAGAAGCGCAACGCCGAGCGCGACGCGGTCGAGGCGACCAAGTCCGACATCGGCTGGGGCAGCCAGATCCGCAACTACGTGCTGGACCAGAGCCGCATCAAGGACCTGCGAACCGGCATCGAACGCAGCGATACGCAGAAGGTGCTCGACGGCGACCTGGACGAGTTCGTCGAAGCCAGCCTCAAGTCCGGACTGGAAGCCGGTTCCAAACGCGTCGACGCGGTCTGAGCCGCGCGACCGCGTCACCCGACGACATGAAATGCCCGCGCCCTGCGGGCACCCTCGCGACGCCATCCGATTACAGACACCATGACCGACCAGACGCCTGCCCAGACGCCCGCCGACGAGAACTTCCTGATCGCCGAGCGTCGCGCGAAACTCGCGGCATTGCGCGAACAGGGCATCGCGTTTCCGAACGATTTCCGCCGCGGTGATTACGCGGGTGACCTGCAGGCGGCATACGCCGATGCGGAGCAATGGACGGCGGAAGCGCTCGAGGGCAAACAGCATCGCGTCGCGCTCGGCGGCCGCATCCTGCTCAAGCGCGTCATGGGCAAGGCGAGCTTCGTGCAGATCCAGGACGAGTCCGGGCGCATCCAGTTGTTCCTGCAGTCGAATGCACTGGGCGAAACCTACGACGCGTTCAAGGGCTGGGACGCGGGCGACATCGTCGGTGCGCAAGGCACGCTGACGCGCACCCGTACGGGCGAGCTTTCGGTCAAGGTCGATTCGCTGCGCCTGCTGACGAAGGCGCTGCGTCCGCTGCCCGACAAGTTCCATGGACTTGCCGACGTCGAGCAGCGTTACCGGCAGCGTTACGTCGATCTGATCGTCTCGCCCGATGCGCGCGAAGTGTTTGTAAAGCGCAGCCGCATCATCCGGGCGATGCGTGCATGGCTCGACGCGCGTCGGTTCCTCGAGGTTGAGACGCCGATGATGCATTACATCCCCGGCGGTGCGACCGCGAAGCCGTTTGTTACGCATCACAACGCGCTCGATCTGGAGCTCTA
>CADCUA010000540.1 GCA_902805755.1 uncultured Lysobacter sp. | reverse complement strand
GCCGCCGCGCAGGCCCTGTTCCGTACTCGCGCGCACTTTCGCGTCCAGCGACCCATGGTGCAACGCAAGAGTCGCCGGATCCTCCAGCCATACCGCGGACAACGCCTGGTGCCAGAGTTCCGCGTTTGCGCGCGTGTTCGTGAACACCAGACTCGTCTGCGCGGCGAACACGCGCTGCACGACGCGGGCAAGCTGGCTCAGGCCGAGGTGACCGGCCCACGGGAAACGCTCTCCCGCGTCCGGCGCCAGCGTCTCGATCGACACCTTGCGAGGCGCGACACCTGACACTGTCGCGGCATCGGGCTGATGCGGCAACAACGCGTCGCGCGCTTCATCCAGATTGCCCAGCGTTGCCGACAGGCCCCAGATGCGTACTGAAGGCGCCAGCGCACGCATACGCGCCAATGAAAGCTGCAGCAACACGCCGCGCTTGTTGCCCAGCAATTCATGCCACTCATCCACGACGATGCATCGCACACTCGCCAGCTGCGGCGCGGTGTCGGGATACGAAAGCAGCAGAGACAGCGACTCGGGCGTGGTCACCAGTGCATCGAGCCGGCCATCGCGCGCGAGCCGCTTGTCGCGTGCGCTCGCATCACCCGTGCGCAGCCCGACCTCCCAGTCCAGTCCCAGCGCTTCGATCGGCTCACGCAATGCGCGTGCGCTGTCCGCCGCAAGTGCGCGCAGCGGCGTGATCCACAGCAGTTTCAGGTCACGCACGGAGGACTTCCGCTGTTTCGGCGCTCCGGCCGGTGCTTTTGCCTCGGCGCGAGCGGTATCAATTTCCGCCGAGGGAACACGCGGAAGCGCAGTCAGCGCTTCCAGCAGCGGCCCACCGAGTGCTGCGAGCGTCTTGCCGCTGCCGGTGGGCGTGTGCAGCAGCCCTGACTCGCCTGCGAGATAGCGTTTCCATACCTCGCGCTGGAACGGCAGCGGCGTCCACCCGCGCGACGTGAACCACGCTGCAAGCGTCGACTCGGCGGCGCGACTCCCACGCGGGCGCGGCGACTTCGTGCGCGCTGCCGCGATCGGGCTCACCGCGCGAGCGCCCGCAGCGTCTCGATGCGGTCGGCTTCGCTAACAGGCTTGTCATGGCGCCAACGCAGGATCCGTGGAAAGCGCACCGCGATACCGGACTTGTGCCTCGTGGAGCGGTTGACCGCCTCGAACCCGAGCTCGAACACATGCAATGGCTCGACTGATCGCACCGGCCCGAACCGCTCCAGCGTGTGCGCGCGTATCCACCGGTCCAGCGATGCGATTTCCTTGTCATCCAGGCCCGAATACGCTTTCGCGACCGGCACCAGTACCTCGCCGTCCCAGAGGCCGAACGTGTAATCCGTGTACAGCGTGCTGCGGCGCCCGCTGCCGGACTGCGCATAGATGAGCACCGCGTCGATCGTCAGCGGATCGATCTTCCACTTCCACCAGTCGCCGCGCCGGCGTCCTGACTGGTAAGGCGACGCGAGGCGCTTGAGCATCAGGCCTTCGACGCAACGTGTACGCGAGCCTTCACGGTGCGCGATGCCCTCGTCCCAGCTTGCCACCTGCACCTGCTCGGAAATGCGGATGCGTGGGTCGGCGTGCGTGTCCAGCAGTTGATGCAGCATCGAGCGGCGCTCGGCCAGCGGGCGTTCCCGCAGGTCGACACCGTCCAGTTCGAGGAGGTCATATGCGATGACACGAGCAGGCGTGTCAGCCAGTGTTTTCGCGCCCGGTTTGCGTCGCTGGATTCGGGTCTGCAAGGCGGTGAACGGCATCGGCTGCTGCTCGTCGTCTCGCCAGCCGAGCAGCTCTCCGTCGATCACGCAATCACGTGGAAGCGTGGCGGCTGCGGCTTCGATCTCCGGAAAGCGCCCGTCCAGGCGCTCCTCGCCCCGCGACCACAACGCGACTTCTCCGCGCCGGCGGATCAGCTGTAGGCGGATGCCATCCCACTTCCATTCGAACAACCAGTCGTCGACGGGCCCAAGCGATTCCGGCGCGGCCTCCAGCGGCGATGCAAGGAAGAACGGATACGGCTGCTGGCGGTCGGTGGGTAGCTCCACTTCGCTCAACAGTTCCTGCAGAAACGTGGGCGACGGCACCCACGCGCCCAGCATGCGCTGCGCGATGCGCGCGATGTCGATGCCGGACAGATCCGCCAGTGCCTGCTGCACCAGTCGCTGCGATACGCCGACGCGCAATGCGCCGGTCAACAGCTTGTTGAACACGAAACGCTCATCAAACGACAGGCGGCGCCAGCCCGCCACGACGGCTTCGCGTCGAACAGCGGGATCGCGACCGGCGACAGGGAGCAGTCGCTGCTCGATCCAGTCGCGCAGCGGAATGTCGGGCATCTGCCGCGGTGGCTCATCGAACAGCAGCGTCAACGTCTCCGCGAGGTCTCCTACATGGGCATGACTCTCGTCCACCAACCAGTCGGGCGTG
This sequence comes from uncultured Lysobacter sp., assembly GCA_902805755.1. Classification (GTDB taxonomy): domain Bacteria; phylum Pseudomonadota; class Gammaproteobacteria; order Xanthomonadales; family Xanthomonadaceae; genus Cognatilysobacter. The sequence goes on along the minus strand of CADCUA010000540.1, from coordinate 3,612 downwards.
CCGGTTTCCTCGCTCAACCATTCCCGCAGTTCACGCGTGTTCGCGATACGTGCGAGCTTGCCGCCGGACAGCAGCCACAGCGACCAGGCTGCGTCGGCGGGCGGAGCGTCGCGGAAGTACTCGGCGAGCGCCGCGCGCTTGTCCAGCGTCGCAGTGCTCCTGTCCAGCTCGCGATACAGCGTCGCGAAACGTTTCACCGGCTACACCTCCCGCATACGATGCTCATTCCGCATCGCCCTCGCCCGCCTCGCCGAACTCGGTGCGGAACGCTTCCGCAGCGATGCCTTCGTCATTGAGCGCGCGGATGATTGCGTCGGTGTTGCCATGCGTCGCGATGACGCGCGACGCACCGGTCTCACGGATCGTGCGCATCAGATCGGGCCAGTCGGCATGATCCGAGACCACGAACCCGCGGTCGTAATTGCGTCGCCGCCTATTGCCGCGCACACGCATCCAGCCCGAGGCGAAGCCGGTCTGCGAACGCTTGAACCGGCGCATCCACGGGCTGCCGGCCGCGGACGGCGGCGCGATGACGAGCTCGCCCGCGAAATCCGCGCCTTTCGCAGTCTCGCTCACCGGAACGGTCGGCAACATGTCGATGCCGGCATCGCGATAGACCTGCACGCCGGCGGCGACTGCTCCGTGCACGAATGCAGGGCGATCAGTGAATCGCCCCAGTTCCGCCAGCAGTCGCTGTGCCTTGCCGAGTGCATAGCACAGCAGCACGGCTGCCTCACCGCGGCGCTCGCACTCATCACGCCACTCCAGGATCTCCTGCGCGACACAGGGCGTATCCGGCCAGCGGTACACCGGCAGGCCGAACGTCGCCTCGGTAATGAACACATCGCAAGGCACGACTTCGAACGGATCACACGTCGGGTCGTGCTGGCGCTTGTAGTCACCGGACGCGACCCAGACCTCGCCGCCGGCTTCGATGCGGACCTGCGCCGACCCCAGGACGTGGCCCGCGGGATGAAGCGAGACGCATGCCTGTCCCAGCGCAAATGCTTCGCCGTAGTCGTGCGGTGCATAGACCTGATCACCCAGCCGCCATTGAAGGATCGGCATGCCGGCTGCGGTTGCGTGGTATTCGCCCATGCCGATGCGTGCGTGGTCGCCGTGGCCGTGCGTGATGACCGCGCGCGCCACCGGTTTCCACGGATCGATATAAAAATCGCCCGCGGGGCAGTACAGGCCTTCGCGACGCAGGACGACCAGGTCTTCGCTGGAGCTCATCTGCGCACCGTACGCAGCACGATGTCAGCGGACTGCCAAGGTTCGTTATCGCCTCTGACCGCTGCTTAGTTGCATGGCTTGGCGCCTGCGCCTGCGTACGTGGGAGGCAGGGTCTACGGGAAGCCGCCGGATCGCGCTCTCGTCCGTTAACGAGCATCGAAGCGCCCGCCTGGTGACGCGGACGCGAGTATTTCCGCACGTGGCGGACCACGAGGCGGGCGCTGCCTAAACCCGAGCAAGCACCGCGGGGTGCGGGCAAAGGAGCCGCGTCACCGGCCACAAAAGAAGATGGGGCCCGAAGGCCCCATCTGTTTCACACCAACCGGTGTCCGTGATCAGCCGCGAACCGGAACCAGCGTGATTTCGACGCGGCGGTTCTGCGCGCGACCGGAATCGTTGTCGTTGCTCGTAACCGGACGTGTCTCGCCAGCGCCCGTAACGATGAAGCGATCACGCACGAGCCCGCGGCCCATCAGGTAGTTACCGACCGATTCGGCGCGTCGCGTCGACAGCTGCTGGTTGTACTGGTCGGTGCCGACGTTATCGGTATGACCAGCCACTTCAACGATCGTCTGGTTGTATTCGCGCAGCGTGTTCGCGAGATTGTCGAGTACCGGGTAGAACTGCGGCTGCAGTTCGGCACGGTCGAACGCGAACGTGATCGCTGCCGGCATGTTCAGCGTGATGTTGTCGCCCTGACGCACGACGTCGACACCCGTACCCGCCATGCGGTCACGCAACGCACGCTCCTGGCGGTCCTGGTACGCGCCGACAGCGCCGCCTGCCAGACCGCCGACACCGGCGCCTACAAGCGCACGCTGGCGACGCTCGGTTGCGTCGTCGCCGCTCAGCAGGCCGGCAACCGCACCCACCGCGGCGCCAATCGCGGCATTACGACGCGTCTTGTCGTAATCGCTGTTCGGCTGGGACGGATAACCCGCTTGCGAAGGTCCGCCGCCGTAGTAGCCGCCACCTGTGGTGGCGCAACCGGCAAGCGCCGTCGAGATCGCTGCAGCAGCAACGACAAGCCTGATATTCGTCTTCATGATCGTTTCCTCTGGGAACCTGAATAGCCCGCGTCAAGTTAGGCACGGAAACGTCTGGAGTGGGTGATGGCTCCGCGGTCCGGTTCAGCTAGCAGCCACTTGGCGAGCGTTTTAAAGGTCACCGGCCGCAAATCCGATACAGGTAGTGCTCAGGCTTCGACGAAGCGGACGCGTCGCGTGATCGAGCAGGTCAGCTCGTAGGAAATCGTGCCGGCCACATCGGCGATGCGCTCGACCGGCAGTTCCGGCCCCCACAGGATGACGGGGCTACCCACGCGCGCTTCGTCATGGCCGCGCAGATCGATCGTCATCAGGTCCATAGATATTCGTCCGATCACCTGCGCAGCTCGTCCGTCGACCAGCACCGGCGTTCCGGCCGGCGCTGCCCGCGGATAGCCATCCCCATAGCCGATCGCCGCGACACCGACCCGCATGTCCTCCGGGCACGACCACGTCCCGGCGTACCCCACGCAGTCGCCGCGGTGCAGCGTGTTGACGGCGATCAGACGCGTTGCAAGCGTCATCGCGGGGCGAAGATCGAAATCCGCTCCGCTGGTGCCCGCCACGACGGACATGCCGTACATCGCGCCGCCGGGGCGTACCCAGTCGGCGTGCGCAGTCGGCCAGCCGAGGACGGCCGCGGAATTCGCCAGCGAGCGCTGACCGGGCAGCCCTGAGGTGGCGTCGGAAAACACGCGCATCTGCTCCCGCGTCTGCGGGCCATCGAACTCGTCCGAACTCGCGAAGTGGTTCATCAGGACGATCTCGCCGACGACGCCATGGAGCGCGGCCAGGCGCGCGTGCATGTCGCGCACGACTTCGGGCGCAAATCCCAGCCGATGCATGCCCGAGTCGACTTTCAACCAGCAGCGGACCGGCTCGCCGTCGGCCGCCTGTTCAAGCATCTGGACCTGCGTCTCGTGGTGCACGGCCGTGTCGACGTGCAACTGGCGCAGGCGTTCGATATCGGCCGGTTCGTCGAAGCCCGACAGCAGCAGGATCGGCTGCGAAATCCCGGCTGCACGCAGGCGCTCGGCATCGGAAAGCGATGCGACGCCGAACGCGTCAGCACCGCCCAGCGCGCGCGCGACGCGTTCGAGGCCATGCCCGTACCCATCCGCTTTGACCACCGCCATCACCCGGCTGTCCGGTGCGCGCAGCCGGATCTGGCCGAGGTTATGACGCAGCGCGTCGGTGTGGATGGTGGCGGATGTCGGTCGGGCCATTCGGCAAGTTTAGGCGCAGCTGTGGCGCCGCCCCAATAGAACGGCGAAATTCCGCTGCGTCGCATATCAGGTTGATCGCGATGCGCGTGCTGCGCGTAGCGCTG
>CADCUA010000539.1 GCA_902805755.1 uncultured Lysobacter sp. | reverse complement strand
GTGCGATACGCCCATCTCGACGATCACGTTCGTCGACAGGAACCGGCAGTGGTTCAAGGCGGCCATCGGGCTGGACGTGCGCGAAACGCCGCGCGCGCTCGCATTCTGCGCGGTGACGCTTGAGAAGAACCAGCCCTATATCGTGCCCGACGCGTCTCTTGACTCGCGATGGTCGGCGAACGACCTGGTGACGGCAGGGCCGCATATCCGGTTCTACGCCGGCTTTCCGATGTATGCCGACGACGGCACGCCGGTCGGCACGCTCACCGTGATCGATCGGGTGCCCCGGCGACTGACCGCGGACCAGTTCGCAGGGATGAAGGCACTGGCCGACCAGGTCAGCGCACTGCTGGACCTGCGGCTCAAGCTCAAGCGGATCCGCGAGGGCTCGCGCGACGGCCTGCATGCCGAGCGCCTGCTGGCGGACCAGGTCGCGGCACAGGCGCGCGCGCTATCGCACTCCAACACCCGGCTCGAGCGCACCCAGCGCATGCACCAGGCGGTTCTGCATGCAACGAGCGACGGCGTGCTGGTGGTCGATGACAGCGCAGCGGTGCAGTACGCGAATCCCGCGGCCATGGGCCTGTTCGGCACCGGGCCCACCGACCTCACGGGTATCTACCTGCATACCACCGTGGACGGGCACCTGCAGCTTCGCCCGGCCATGCCGGATCCAACGCAAACGAGCGGCCAAGTGCCATGCGCGCCTACCGGTTGTCGCGAGATGCAAGTACTGCGTAGCGGCGACACCACGGTTCCGGTGGACGTGTCGGTGTCCGAAGTGGAGCTCGATCGGCAGCAGTGCTTCGCATGGTTCCTGCGTGACAGGAGCGAGGTACATGACGCGCGGGCGTCGCTCGAGACCGAGCGCGAGCGTGCCGAGCGCACGCTGCACTGCATCGGCGACGGCGTTGTCACGATCGATGCGAGCGGACGCGTGGTGTCGCTCAATCCCGTGGCCGAGCTGCTCACCGGCTGGTCCTCGCAGGCGGCCGTGGGCGAGGCCTGTGAAGAGGTGCTGGTGCTCCATGACGGCGAGTCGGGCGCCCCGCTGCCCTTGCCCTTGAACCCCACTGCCGGCTCCGGCACGAGTGCCGTGCCGTTGGCGGCGGGCGCCGTGTTGAAATCCCGTGGCGCCGCGGACATCTCCATCGAAGGTTCGGTCGCCAGCCTGGGCGGAACCCACGGCATCGACGCCGGTTGGGTCATCGCCGTACGCGACGTCACCCATGCGCGCAAGCTCGCCGCGCAGGTCGCCTATCAGGCCACGCACGATCCGCTGACCGGACTGGTCAACCGCGCTGAATTCGATCGTCGGCTCAGGCTGGCAGTCGTGAAGGCGCGGCAGGATGGCCAAGCGTCATCGCTGCTGTATCTGGACCTCGACCAGTTCAAGGTGGTCAACGACACCTGCGGCCATGTCGCGGGCGACCAGTTGCTCAAGCAACTGACGACAGTGCTGCAATCGCGCATCCGCGCAGCTGACACACTCGCGCGGCTGGGCGGCGACGAGTTCGGCGTGCTGCTCGAGGATTGTCCGTGCGACCACGCGCTCGAGATCGCCAATGCCCTGTGCAGCGCCGTGGCCGGCTTTACGTTCGTCTGGGGCGAGCAGCTGTTCTCGACCGGCGTGAGCATCGGGCACGTCCCGTTCGCGGATGATTCCCTGAAGGTCGAGGAACTGCTGAGCCGCGCCGACGAAGCGTGCTATGTGGCGAAGGACAACGGCCGCAACCGCGTGCACACGTACGAGGCCGGGGAAGAAACGCAGGCCCGCCGCCACGGCGAAATGCGCTGGGTCGGCCTGATCCACGAAGCATTCGACGAAGACCGGTTCGTCCTGTACGCACAGCCGGTGTTCGAGGTCGGTTCGCCTGCGCAGCTGCCGCGGCACTTCGAGATCCTGTTGCGCATGAAGGATCGCGACGGGCTGCTGATCCCGCCGATGGCGTTCATCCCCGCCGCCGAGCGCTACGACCTCATGCCCCGCCTCGACCGCTGGGTCGTGTGCACGGCGCTG
>CADCUA010000538.1 GCA_902805755.1 uncultured Lysobacter sp. | reverse complement strand
GATTGCGGGGTTGGAAGCGGCGTTCGCGCCGATGCTGGTGGCGCTGACGGCGCCGGACCGGCGGCGGATTGTGAAGATGGGCGAGGGCTCGGAGGTGTTCTGCCGGCGCGCGTACATGGTGATGCGCGATAACGAGGCGCTGCTCTCGCGCAGCATCGACCTGGACGAGATGGAGCGCGACCTCGCCACGCACGATGCGCTGGCCAAGCGCCGGGTGCGGCTGGACCGGTTGATCGAGAAGATGACCGACACCGACATCGCGGCGGGCAGCGATGCGATGGCGACCGCGCTGGCGGGTTACGCGTTCTTGAAGGTCACCGGCACCGCGGAAGGCCTGCACGGGCTGCGGCGCGGGCTGGGCAAGCGCTTTGCGATCACGCGCATCCGCGACGGTGCGGAGGCGGAGGCGGAGAACGACGCGGCCTGACCGCGGATGAGTTGAAAGGCACGGGTGGGTCCTTGTCCCCTCGCCCGTGACTTGCCCCGGGGGCCCCGCATTGCGGGGCCCTTTTTTTTGCTGCGTGCCGGGCACGCGGTCAATCGCGTCGTGCCCGCGAGCGCGATGGCGTTCGTCGTCATGGCCGGGGACACCCGCCGCATCGTGCGCCCGGTGCGGGCGTTACAGGTCCGAGTCGACCGGTCCGCGTTCCCGCACTGCAGCCGCAATGCGCGGCATGTCCTTCGCGCGCTCGCGCTTGCCTGGAGCGTCACGGCAGCGGGCTGATCAGCGATCTACACGCGCTATCGACGTGATGGGAACGTTCAACTTTCCTCTATGCCGCGCGAGGGGTAGCGTGGAGGTCCGATAACGTGACCGAGGTCGAGGCCCATGAATGCAGAAGTGAAGTGCCCGTTCGGGCATGCCAAGCACACGCGCAACAACGCGACGTGGTGGCCCGACCAGCTCAACCTGTCGGTACTGCACCAGCATTCCGGCCTGGGCGACCCGATGGTCGAGGATTTCGATTACCGGGCGGAGTTCCGCACGCTGGACCTCGATGCCGTCACCCGGGACCTGCATGCGCTGATGACCGATTCGCAGGCGTGGTGGCCGGCGGACTACGGCCATTACGGCCCGTTCTTCATCCGCATGGCCTGGCACTCGGCCGGCACCTACCGCATCTTCGACGGCCGCGGCGGCGCGCGCTCGGGCGAGCAGCGCTTCGCCCCGCTCAACAGCTGGCCCGACAACGGCAACCTCGACAAGGCGCGCCGCCTGCTGTGGCCGATCAAGCAGAAGTACGGCAAGAAGCTGTCGTGGGCGGATCTGATGATCCTGGCCGGCAACGTCGCGATCGAATCGATGGGCGGGCCGGTGTTCGGCTTCGGCGGCGGCCGCGAGGACATCTGGGAGCCGCAGCCGATCGATTGGGGCCCGGAGTCCACGTGGCTCGGCGACGAGCGCTACAGCGGCGAGCGTGAACTCGCCAAGCCGCTCGCGGCCGTGCAGATGGGCCTGATCTACGTGAACCCTGAAGGCCCGAACGGCAAACCCGACCCGCTGGGCTCGGCGCGCGACATCCGCGACACCTTCGGCCGCATGGCGATGAACGACGAGGAGACCGTCGCGCTGGTCGCCGGCGGCCACACGTTCGGCAAGTGCCATGGCGCGGGCCCGGCGCACCACGTCACCCATGAGCCGGAAGGCGCGAACATCGAGGAGCTCGGCTTCGGCTGGAAGAACGCGTTCGAGTCCGGCAGCGGCGCGCACACGATCACCAGCGGCATCGAAGGCGCGTGGACGCCGACGCCGATCCAGTGGGACATGAGCTACTTCGAGACGCTGTTCGGCCATGAGTGGGAACTCACCACCAGCCCGGCCGGCGCGCACCAGTGGAAGCCGGTCGGCGACGCCGGCCGCAGCGTGCCCGATGCGCATGTGCCCGGCAAGCTGCACCAGCCGATGATGACCACGGCCGACCTCGCGCTGCGCGCCGACCCGGCCTACGAAAAGATCTCGCGCGATTTCATGGCGAACCCGCAGAAGTTCGCCGATGCGTTCGCGCGCGCCTGGTTCAAGCTCAC
>CADCUA010000537.1 GCA_902805755.1 uncultured Lysobacter sp. | reverse complement strand
GAGATCCGGACGGCGCGCCGGACCTCAGATGGGCGACTCGCATGGCGTTCTGGGTGCGAGTGGGAGGAGGCCGATACGCGCGCAAGAGTAGCGCGCGGGGCTGGGGCGGCGGTCCGCGCTTCCAGTACAGTTTCCTGCTGTCGCCGGAGCATGGGCACACTCCCCATGCCAGAGCCACTCCGCGCTGCGGTCTGGTTTCTTTTACTGCCAGAGCATTGTTAAAATTTTCAGTTCACTTTCGGTGAATCCATTGCCGCAGGCGCATGCCTGACGGCTGTCAAACCAGTTGGAGATCGCGTTATGGCGCGTATTGCGGGCGTCAACCTGCCTGCCCAGAAGCACGTCTGGGTGGGGCTTCAGAGCATTTTCGGCATTGGCCGTACCCGTTCCAAGAAGGTGTGCGAATCGGCCGGCGTCACGTCGACCACCAAGATCCGTGACCTGTCCGAGCCCGAAGTCGAGCGCCTGCGCGCCGAAATCGGAAAGTTCGTTGTTGAGGGCGACCTGCGTCGCGAGATCGGCATGTCGATCAAGCGTCTGATGGACCTCGGCAGCTTCCGTGGCTTGCGCCACCGCCGCGGTCTGCCTCTGCGCGGCCAGCGCACCCGGACCAATGCACGTACCCGCAAGGGCCCGCGCAAGGCCATCAAGAAGTAAGGAGCCAAGACCATGGCCAAGCCGGCAGCTGCCAACAAAACGAAGAAGAAGATCAAGCGGGTCGTCACCGACGGTATCGCTCACGTCCACGCTTCGTTCAACAACACCATCATCACGATCACCGACCGCCAGGGCAACGCGCTTTCCTGGGCGACTTCTGGCGGCGCGGGCTTCCGCGGTTCACGCAAGTCCACGCCGTTCGCGGCGCAGGTTGCGGCCGAGAAGGCCGGCCGGGCCGCGCTCGACTACGGCGTGAAAGCGCTGGAAGTGCGTATCAAGGGCCCGGGTCCGGGTCGTGAGTCAGCCGTGCGTTCGCTCAACAACGTCGGCTACAAGATCATGAACATCATCGACGTGACGCCAATCCCGCACAACGGGTGCCGTCCGCCGAAGAAGCGCCGCGTCTAAGCGCTGCGACTGAGGAGCAGAAAACATCATGGCTCGTTATATCGGTCCCACCTGTAAGCTCGCGCGCCGTGAAGGCGCCGACCTCGGGTTGAAGTCGTCGGCGCGTGCGCTCGACTCGAAGTGCAAGCTCGAGCAGAAGCCTGGCCAGCACGGCCCGACGGCTCGCAAGGGCAAGCTGTCTGACTACGCCACGCAGCTTCGTGAGAAGCAGAAGGTCAAGCGTATCTATGGCCTGCTGGAGCGTCAGTTCCGCAACTACTACAAGAAGGCGTCGAACAAGAAGGGCAACACGGGTGAGAACCTGCTGCAGCTCCTCGAGACGCGCCTCGACAACGTCGTCTACCGCATGGGGTTCGCGGTTACCCGCCCGGCCGCGCGCCAGCTGGTCTCGCACCGTGGTGTCACCGTCAACGGCAAGCCGGTAAACCTGCCGTCGTATCAGGTGAAGGCAGGCGATGCGATTGCTCTTGGTGAGCGCGCCCAGAAGCAGCTGCGCGTGCAGGAGTCTCTGACCGTCTCGCAGCAGATGGACCTCTCGCCGTCGTGGATTGAAGTCGACAGCAAGAAGTTCGCGGGTGTGTTCAAGGCCGTGCCGGACCGCGCCGACCTCCCGGCCGACATCAACGAAGCGCTGATCGTCGAGCTGTACTCGAAGTAAGGTTCGGAGCGTCTGGCCAGACGCGACCGTCCTGACGGCGCGTCGACACCCCTGGCCCGGATGCACCTGCGTCCGGCCGCCTCCCCGTGAGGGGAGGGTCCAAGAGCAATAGCCGTCGCCGTAAGGCGACGGTCACCGGAGACACCGAAACATGACGGTTACCGCCAATCAGGTACTGCGTCCCCGCGGTCCGCAGATCGAACGCATCACCGGCAACCGCGCCAAGGTCGTGATCGAGCCGCTCGAGCGCGGCTACGGGCACACCCTCGGCAATGCGCTGCGCCGCGTGCTGCTGTCGTCGA
>CADCUA010000536.1 GCA_902805755.1 uncultured Lysobacter sp. | reverse complement strand
AAGCAAGACTTTGCTTATCTACGGAGCCGGCCATGCGTGTGATCGCACTCAACTGCACCCTCAAGCGCGGCGAGGACCCCTCATCCACGGACCGGATGCTCGAGCTCGTCGGCAAGTACCTGCTCGAGGCCGGCGTCGACGGCATGGAGACGGTGCGCATCGCGAACCACGACGTATTGCCGGGCGTGACCTCGGACGAAGGCCCGGGCGACGCGTGGCCGGCACTGCGCGCGCGGATCCTCGCGGCCGATGTCCTCGTGCTCGGCACGCCGATCTGGCTCGGCCAGCACAGCAGCGTGTGCAAGCGCGTGCTGGAGCGCATGGACGCGTTCCTGTCGGAAACCGACGACCGTGGCCGCACGCCCGCGTTCGGCAAGATCGCGCTGGTCGCGGTGGTCGGCAACGAGGACGGCGCGCACCACGTCTGCGCCGAGCTGTATCAGGCGCTCGCCGACGTGGGCTGGACGATCGCGCCGCAGGGCGGCATCTACTGGGTCGGCGAAGCGATGGGCCGCCGCGACTTCAAGGATCTCGAGAAGATTCCCGACAAGGTCGACCAGACCGCGCGCATGGCCGCGTCGAATGCGGCGCATCTGGCCCGCATGCTGCAGCAGTCGCATTACCCGGGCATCGCGATGCCGCCGTCGGGAGATTGAGCGGCGCGCGTCATCAAGAAGGCCCGCTTCCGCGGGCCTTCGGTCACATCGGCGAATGCGATGCTCGCGTTGCCTTGGATCAGCGTCCGTCGCCGTCCGCATCGCCCGGAAGACCACGCTCGATCACGTGCCAACCGTCGCGCACGGCTTCCTTCGCCTCCGACCACGCCAAGCGTGAATTCGCCTTGGTCTTGTCCCAGCCGCGCTCAAGGTCGTTCTCGACCTCGTTGAAATCGCGGTCGCGGTGCGCGCCGGTCTTCGACGCATAGCCGTACTCGTAGGCGGGGCTGTAATCGTCCCAGCTGCGTTCGGGGTTGTGGTACGCGGCGGAACGGTAATTGTTGCGGAAGTGGTTGTCGTACTGATCGCGGTTGAGTGGATTCATGCGTGCAGTCTCCAGTTGGGGATGGCTCGACGCTAGAGCGATGCGGTTCAACACTGCGTGACCATTGCAACAAAGCGTTCAGCACTGGGGACGTATGCGATGAAGCGGCAACACCCGCCGGGGCAAGGCAAAAACGCAGCCGATGTCCGTCCACGTCCGGCGTGTAGAACGACGTCTAAGCGTCGCCGCGTCCGCCGGTGCTGCTGAACACGTTGCCGGTGGTGTAGCTGGCCTCCTGCGACGCGAGCATCACGTACAGCGGTGCGATCTCGGCGGGCTGGCCGGGCCGGCCCATCGGCGTGTCCGCACCGAACTTCGGTAGCTGGTCGGGCAGTTGGCCGCCGCTGGGCTGCAACGGGGTCCAGTACGGACCGGGTGCGACCGCGTTCACGCGGATGCCCTTCTCGGCGAGCTGCTTGGCGAGACCTTTCGTGAATACCGTCACCGCGCCCTTGGTCGACGCGTAATCGAGCAGGGATTCCGGTGGGTCGGCGGAGACGATCGATGAGGTGTTGATGATCGATGCACCCGGCTTCATGCGCGGGATCGCGGCCTTGCTCAGCCAGAACATCGCGTAGATGTTGGTCTTGAACGTGGCGTCGAACTGCTCGGTGGTGATCTCGAGGATCGACTTCTTCGCGGTCTGGCGCGCGGCGTTGTTGACGAGGATGTCGAGCCCGCCCAGCTGCTCGGCCGCCTGTTCGATCAGGCGCGTGCAGAACGCCTCCTCGCGCAGGTCGCCGGGAATCGCGACCGCCTTGCGGCCGGCCGCCTGGATCAGCGCCACGACTTCCTTCGCATCGGGCTCCTCGGCCGGCAGGTAGTTGATCGCCACGTCCGCGCCTTCGCGCGCGAACGCGATCGCAGTGGCACGGCCGATGCCCGAGTCGCCGCCGGTGATCAGCGCACGCCGGCCGGCAAGGCGGCCGGAGCCGACATAGCTCGTTTCGCCATGGTCGGGGCGCGGCTTCATCTGCGAGGTCAG
>CADCUA010000535.1 GCA_902805755.1 uncultured Lysobacter sp. | reverse complement strand
TCCCTACACGACGCTCTTCCGATCTGCACTGATCCATCGCGGTCGCCTCGATCAGCAACCATCGCCGCGGTGCCTGCGCCTGCCAGTGCCGCGCCGCCTGCAGCTGCTGCGCAGGCGGCCGCAGGAAGCCGAACGTCGCGGCGGGACGATCGGCCATCAGCAGGTTCTGCTCCTTCCACGCGACCAGCCCCAGTTCCGCGTCCGGACCGATCACCGCGCCGGCGCGGTTCATCAACGCGCGTGCGGAGCTTGCATCGTTGAGCAGCGGCGTGGCGACGAGGCCGATGCCCACCCACAGCGCTGCAAGCGTGGCGAGCAACGCAGTTACGCCACCCCGTACACGCCACGCGGCAAGTGCGGCGAGTCCGGCCAGACCGACGGCCATCAGCAGCGCACCGATCGCATCCGCATCCGCGAGGCCGCGCGTTTCAACCAGGGAGCGTTCGAATGCAGGCTCGCCAAACAGCATGGCGGCGCCCGCGGTCACGAGCACGCCCGACAGCAGGGCCGCGAGCGCGAACGCGAGACGGCGCGGCCCGGGTCGCGTGATTATTCCGGGCAGCCACGGCCCCAGCGCGAGGCACAGCATCGGCAGCGCCGGCAGGATGTACACCTCGCGCTTGCCCGCGCTGAGGCTGAAAAACAGCACGACCAGCACCACCCAGCCCAGCGGCAGCAGCACGCGCGCGTCGCGTGCTAGCAGCGCCTCGCGCCACGGACGCAGCACCCATGGCAACGCAAGCACGGCCGGCAGCCACTGCGTGAGCATCACCTGCGCGAAGTACCAGGCCGGCTGGTGGTGGTGCCACGGGTCGGCGTAGCGCTTCGCGGTCTGGCGCAGCAGGATGTTGTCGGCGTAGGCCTGCAGTGCAGGATCGCCGCTCGCATGCACGGTCCATAGCATCGGCAGCAACCACGCCAGGATAGGGGCGAGCAAGGCGATCGGCCCCAGCCAGAACCGGTGCCCCGGCGACACGATGCCCGGCCACCGGCGCAGGTGCGCATACGCCGCCGGGATCAGCACCAGCAGCGCAATCACGCCGACGCCCTTGGTGATCACCCCCAGCCCCGCCGCGAACCAGCCCAGCATCCACAGCCGCGTATCCGGCCCGCGCAGCAGATGCCGCAGGAACGCATACATCGACAGCGTCACCCAGAACACCAGCAGCGGATCGATCTGCGCGCGCCGCGCCTGGAACGTGAACTGCACGGAAAACAGCAGTGCCCACGCCGCATACGCACCGGCCTGGGGTGTCCACAGTCGCCGCCCGAGATCGCGCACGAGCGCAAGCGTGCCTAGCGACGCCAGCAGCGACGGCAGCAGGAACGCGATGCGCAGCTCGCCCGTCAGCGCAAGAAACAGCGCCTGCAACCACATGAAAAGCGGCGGCTTGTCCGGGTACAGCTCGTCGCCGCGCATCGGAAACAGCCATTGGCCGCTTTCGACCATCTGCCGCGCGACGAGTGCGAAGCGCGGCTCGTCGGCGGGCCACGGATCGCGCAGGCCGAAGCCCGCGCCGAGCACGAGGCCGGCGGTGATCCAGAACAGCCAGCGCTCGCGTAATTCAGGGGTCTTGAACATGTCGCGATGATAGCGAGCGGGTCCGAACGGCCGATCGGATCTGCACGCGCGATGTATGGCACCGACGCGTGTCACGCGCAGAGGCGCCCGTGTGACAACTGAGACCGGGCCGGCGCGGTGGCAGGCGAAAAATTACCTGCCCGTCAGCCGCCCGACGCGTCCCGCTTGCGCAGCCGTGCGTAGAAAAAGCCGTCGTAACCGTTCTCGCCGGGCAGCCGCTGGCGCCCGGCGCCGCTGATGCGTCCGAATCGCTCGTCCAGCGGCTCGGCCTGTGCATCCGGTGTGCGCGCAAGGAATGCCTCAACCTGCGCCTCGTTCTCGGCCTTCAGCACGGAGCACGTCGCATACACGAACACGCCGCCGGGCCTGAGCGTGCGCCACAGCGCATCGAGCAGGCGCGCCTGCAGCAGTTGCAATGCGTCGAGGTCGGTCTCGCGCCGGTGCAGCAGCACGTCCGGCTGCCGTCGCACGATGCCGGTCGCCGAGCACGGCGCATCGAGCAGGACGGCATCGAACGGCGTGCCGTCCCACCAGGCATCCAGGGCGCTGGCATCGGCTGCGCGCAGCCGGGCGCGTTCGTGCAGTTGCAGCCGCTCAAGCGTCTTGCGCACATTCGACAGGCGGCGCTCGTCGATGTCGAGTGCGGTCACGGTGATCGACGCATCGCGTTCGAGCAGGTGCGCGGTCTTGCCGCCCGGCGCGGCGCAGGCATCGAGCACGCGCGACGACGCCTGCAGCGGCTGCAATGCATCAACCACCAGCTGCGCCGCCGCGTCCTGCACCGATACCGCGCCCTGCGCGAAGCCCGGCAGCGATGCCACGGGCACGGCGGTGCGCAGGCAGAGCGCATCCGGCGCACGCGAGTCGTCGACCGCTTCAATGCCTTCGGCCTGCAGCCGCGCGTGGTACTGCTCGCGCCTGCCCTGCTGCACGTTGACGCGCAGCCACAGCGGCGGCTCCTGCGCGCCTGCTTCGATGATTGCATTGACCTCGTCCGGCCAGTCGCGCGCGAGCGCGTCGCGCAGCCACTGCGGCCAGTTCGCATGTGCCGCCACGGTGGGCAATCCTTCGCGCTGCGCGCGGCGCAACAGTGCATTCACCATGCCGGCCTGGTGCGCCCGCCCGAGCGCGCGCGCCGCATCGACGGTCGCGGCAACGGCCGCGTGCGACGGCAGGCGCATCGGGTCGAGCTGCACGAAGCCGACCATCAACAGCGCGCGCAGTTCCAGATCACGCCGCGGCAGCGGCTTGGGCACCCACGCCTTCAGCGCCGCGTCCAGCCGCGCCGGCTGGCGCAACACCGCAAAGCAGATCGCTTCGACCAGTGCGCGATCGCGCGGGTCGGGCACCTGCGGCAAAGCGTTCGAAAGTTCCGCCTTCAGCGAGCGGCCGTGGTGCAGCACCGCATCGAGCACGCGCGTGGCGACGACGCGCGATTCACTGCCGGCCACCGCAGTCGCCGGCTTGCCGCGACGGGCGTCAGGCCGGTGCAACGAGGTCGCGCCGGCCGTTGAGGTAATCGGCCGCGGTGATCGCCTTGCCACCTTCGCGCTGCAGCACGCGGATGCGCAGCGCGCCTTCACCGCAGGCGACGTCCAGGCCCTCGCGTCCTGCCGCGAGCAGCGTGCCCGGCGTGCGGCCGTGTTCAAGCGGCAACGCGACCGCGCCATGCACGCGCACGCGCTCGCCGGCAATGCTCGCTTCGGCCATGGGCCAGGGGTTGAACGCACGCACGCGATTGGCGAGCGCGGTTGCAGCGTGCGACCAGTCCAGCTTCGCTTCGCTCTTGTCGAGCTTGTGCGCGTAGGTCACGCCTTCGAGCGGCTGGGGTTGCGGCGCCGGACGCAGGCTTGCGCGCAGCAGGCCGAGCCCGTCGCCCAGCACCTGCGCACCGAGCTCCGCCAAACGATCGTGCAGTTGCCCGCCGGTTTCGTTCGCACCGATGTCCAGTGCCTGCGACAGCAGCACCGGGCCGGTGTCCAGGCCTTTTTCCATCTGCATCAGGCACACGCCGGTCTGCGTATCACCGGCCTCGATCGCGCGCTGGATCGGCGCCGCGCCGCGCCAGCGCGGCAGCAGCGAGGCGTGCACGTTCCAGCAGCCGTACTCGGGAATATCCAGCACCGACTGCGGCAGGATCAGCCCGTACGCGACAACGACCATCAGATCGGGCTTGAGCGCGCGCAACGCGTCTTTCGACACCGCGCTCTTGAAGTTCTCCGGCTGCAGCACCTCGATGCCGCGCAGCAGCGCTTCGCGCTTGACCGGCGAGGGCATCAGCCCGCGCCCGCGCCCGGCCGGGCGGTCGGGTTGCGTGTAGACCGCGACGATCTCCGCGTAGCGCGCAGCGGCGCGCAGGCAGGGCACGGCGAACTCCGGCGTGCCGGCGAATACGATTCTCATGCAGTGCCTGTCTGATGCGGGTGGACGGCGATCGAAGCCGACATGCAAACGGGTGTGATGCGTGCCGGCGCGCGATCAATGCGCACGCATCGGCAGGTGCGCGATGCTGCCGCGCAAGCGCCGCGGCTCACGCGGATTGCCGGCGCTGCTTGGCGAGCTTCTTGCGCACCATCTCGCGCTTGAGCGGCGAAAGGTAATCGACGAACAGCTTGCCCGCCAGATGATCCATCTCGTGCTGGATGCACACCGCGAGCAGGCCCTCGGCATCGAGCTCGTACGGCGCGCCATCGCGGCCGATCGAGCGCACGCGGATCGAGTTCGCACGCGTGACGTCGGCAAAGATGCCGGGCACCGACAGGCAACCTTCCTGATACACCTGCTCGCCATCGCGCTCGACGATCTCGGGATTGATGAACACCCGCGGCTCGTTCTTCTCGTCGGACAGGTCGATCACCATGAAGCGCTGGTGCACGTCGACCTGACTGGCGGCCAGGCCGATGCCGGGCGCGTCGTACATGGTTTCGAACATGTCATCGAGCAGGCGCTGGAATTCAGGCGTGGTCACCTGCGCGGGATCGACCGGCGCGGCGACGGTGCGCAGGCGCGGATCGGGGAATTCGAGAATGGGGAGCAGGGCCATGGCGATAAAAATGGGGGTGCAGGTCACATCCACAAGATGCGGCGCGATTGTACTGCCGGAACTCGCTGTAAATGCTTGCAAGCGCGAGCTTTCTCTGGGCTATAGTGCCCCCGTCTGACGCTCAGCGTCAGGTATTTGCATCGGGGATTCAGGCAGAGGGGCGGTCATGTTGAAACCTATCCGCACGGCGTTGGCCGCTGCGTTTTTCACGGTCGCTACCTTCACGGTAGCCGCGCAGATGCGCACCGACCATCCGGCCACCTATGTGGTCAAACGCGGTGACACGCTGTGGGATATCGCCGGCCGCTTCCTGCAGAAGCCATGGCTGTGGCCGGAGATCTGGCAGGCCAATCCGCAGGTGCGCAACCCGCACCTGATCTATCCGGGCGACGTGCTGTCGCTGGCGTACCTGGACCGCGTGACGATGCAGCCCGGTGCGCGCAGCGATGCGCCGATCACGGGCGTGCCGCTGGAGCAGGTCGAGCCGTTCCTGAAAAACCTGCGCGTGGTCGATTCGGTCGATTCGCTGCCTTACGTGCTGGCAGTCGAGGAAGACCGCCTGCGCGCCGCGAAGGGCGATGTCGTCTACGTCAAGGGCCTGGACAACGCGCAGCCCGGCCAGCGTTACGCGGTGGTGCGCCCGACCGTGCGCTACACGCGCCTGGACCGCACGCAGTGCTGCGACCTGATGGACCGGCAGGATCTCGACTTCCGCGGCCGCCGCACGATCGACTTCGACCGTTACTGGACGAACGTGGTGGTGCCGAACAAGGGGCACGAACCGCTCGGCATCGAGCTCATGCAGCAGAACACCGGCACGATCAGCCGCGGCGAAGTCGGCGGCATCCAGGCGGCAACGCTGGTGCTCGACGATTCGGCGCGCGAGGTCCGCCCCGGCGACCGCCTGATTCCGGTCGAGGCGCAGACCTACGACCTGCAGTTCTTCCCGCATCCGCCGAAGCAGCAGTTCGAATACGGCCGCGCGCGCGTCATCGCGTCCACCGACCTGCTTACCAGCGCCGGCTCGCGCGACGTGGTCGCGCTGTCGGTCGGTGCTCGCGACGGGGTCGACAACGGCACGGTGTTCTCGACCTGGCGCGTCGGCGCGAACGCGGTCGATCGCGTCAAGCGCGGCAACCATCGCAGTGAAGACACCTACGGCCGCGCCGACCGCGTGCGCCTGCCGGACGAGTTCGCGGGCCACCTGATGGTGTTCCGCACGTTCGACAAGGTCAGCTACGCGCTGGTGATGGACAGCATCCGCCCCACGCGCGTGGGTTACGAGCTCAAGCATCCGGACGCGCCCTACTGAGTGGTCACGGCTTGGTCGGAGTTTTCCGACAGTCACACACGACGGCGCCCGAGGGCGCCGTCGTCGTTTGCGGCGCACGCTGGTGCGATGGATGAACTCGAACGCGATGCACTGCTGACTCTTATCGCGTGCGGTGGCCGCGTGCTGCCCCGCC
>CADCUA010000534.1 GCA_902805755.1 uncultured Lysobacter sp. | reverse complement strand
TGCGCAATCTGGGTGCGGTGGTCGGCGAATCTGCAATTAGGGGGTGGTTTGAAGGCAGCTTTGGCGCTCTCTGCCGTGGATTGGGTACGGTTTTATCGGTGCTTCTGCAAGTCAGGAGCGACTTGTCTGCTGTGCGCGGGCTTCCCCGTCGGCTACGGACCAGGTCGTGGCGGCAGTGTTGCCGGGCTGAGCGGGCGCCGGGACGTTGCTGTTAAAGCGACAGCAGCCACAGCAGCGCGATACTGACCGCAACTGTCAGCGCGAACTTGGCCCGAAAGCGGGTCTTGGCTGTCTTGTGGCGCAATACGCGCTGCGCGATATAGCCGCCCGGCCAACCGCCGAGGACATCGACCAGGTGCAACGTCATCTCTGCCGTGCGTGCGCGACGGTGAGGTGCGGCTTTCATGTCCCGGGCGTAGAGCGCCAACGGAATGGTGCTCAGCAACGCGTACCACGCGGCGACCATGGGCAGGGAAACGACAACAAACGCGACTTCGCCTTGAGGGGTAGGTGGCATCACGTGCTCTGCATTCGAAATCGAAGAATGGGACTGGTCGCCGCCCTGATCGATGGGTTCAAACGCTCTTGTGGCGTCGGACGGCGTAAACCAAAGCGCCGATGAGCCCTGCAGCGATGCAAGCTGTTGGGACATGGAGACGGTCCACTCTGTGAGCTATGCGACGCCATGAAGCGGCGTTCGACGGGAGCAGCTTCTAAGCGGCATTCTGGTCGATCGCTTGCCGCCTGAAACGCAGGAACGCCAGTCTGTGCTGGCACTGCTTGCAGGCTACTGCAAAGCCGAACAGCCCAATGTCCTGCACGAACGCCTCGGTGAGCATCTCCAGCAATTGCAGGTGCCCTGGACTATCACGGCATCCGATACAGGTCGGCGCGCAATGCACGGGGATCCTTGCGCCGTGCAGGTGCAGGCGAGTCGCACACCACCATCAGCAGCTGCGTGTTCCCATCGGTATGCATAACGATGCCTTCGGCGTGATCGGCGCCATCCACGATCGGCAGGCACATGACCCGATGGATCCGGTCGCGCGCGAGGTGGTGGCCGCGCGCGGGCAGGGCATCGAGTGCATAGATCGCCTGCGGCCCGCTGAGGCCCATCGACGCGCCGCCAAGAATCAGCAGGCGCCCGTCGACGTACAGCAGATCGCGCACACCCAGGCCGTCAAGCAGCATTGGATGCAGGAGGTAGTCGAGGCCTTCAGCCACTTCAGCGAGCTTCAGGCCTCCGCGCCCGCCGTCGGTGATGCGCAGCTCGACCAGCATGGCGACCTTCGAGATCACCGGGCCGCGCAGCCCGAGAAAAACGCGGTCGCCGATCACGGCAAGTCCCTCGATATCGAACCCGTTCTCCTTGGCCGGCGCGCGCATGAAGGGCGCCAGCAACGGATCTTTACCCAGCCTGCGGCGGATCGCATTGCTTCCGTCCTTGCGGATGTGCAGCGCAGCCGCACGTCGCTGGCCATCGCGCTTGACCGGCTCGAACATGCCCGGGGCGCGTTCGACCAGCGGCATGCGGCCAAGAAAGCAACGGTTGCGATCGGTCTTGATCTCCGGCATTCGGCGCAAGTCGTCGCCATCGCGCAACTTCGAGCGTTTGAGGCTGTGGCTGCCGACGATCCACAGCCAGCCGTCATCGATGGCGAGGCCTTCGATGTCCATCTCGCCCTCGTCGCCGTCTGGCAGGTCGAACACGTCGGCCAGCGGCAGGCAGCGATGCGCGCCGTACCGCTGGGCCTTGCCATCCCATGCAAGTGATTCGATTGAAGAACCTTCGTCGGTCGCGCAGAAAAGCGTATTGCCAATGCGTGCCAGCGCCGAGACATCGTCGCCGATCGGCTTCTCGTCGGTGCCTGGATCATGGTCGTTGAAATCCAGGTCGACCTGCCCGGCCACCTTTTCCGATGCAGTCGCGCGGATGACCGGCGCCGGGGCGTTCGCCGCCTCGGCGGGAAGCTTGGAAGCGACTTGGGGACGCGTTACCGGACGTGCGGGCATCGGGATGTCCAATA
>CADCUA010000533.1 GCA_902805755.1 uncultured Lysobacter sp. | reverse complement strand
CTTCAAGCCGGATTGGCTCTGATCCCGATTGTCGGCGTGGGTCTCCACAGTCGACGACCGTACGACCAGGCGGCCCGCGCTACGGCGCGCACCGACCGGGGACAGTAACGCAACGATCAGGCGACTGATGCGTCCGCTTGCGGCCACGCATTGACGATCTTGCAGAACAGCTCCGCCGTGCGTTCGGCGTCGTAGACGGCCGAGTGTGCTTCGGCCGCGTTCCACGGCAGGCCCGCCGCCTGCAGCGCGCGACCGAGCACGGTCTGGCCGTAAGCGACGCCGGCCAGCGACACGGTGTCGAACACGCTGAAAGGATGGAACGGGTTGCGCTTGTGGCCGCAGCGCGCGACGGCCGCATTGAGGAAGTTGAGGTCGAAATGCGCGTTGTGGCCGACCAGGATCGCGCGGTGGCAGCCGTGTTTCTTCATGGCCTCGCGCACCGGTGCGAACACCTCGTCCAGCGCGACGCGTTCGGTCTTCGCGTTGCGGAACGGGTGGTCTAGGACGATGCCGGTGACCTCCAGCGACTTCGGGTCGATCAGCGTGCCCGGCGCAGGGATGACATGTGCGCTCGTGGGCGGGCACGGAAATATCCGGCCGTCCGCGTCGATGTCGAGCGGGACCACGGCGATCTCGAGCAACGCGTGCCGGTTCCAGTCGAATCCGCCGGTCTCGACATCGACGACGATCGGCATGAAGCCACGGAACCGCGTCTGCAGGGTCGCGCTGGGCGGAGGCGTCGGAGGCGCGCCCTCGGCGCGGACATCGGGTTCTGACATGCGGGAAGCCTAGCAGACCCCGGTAAACGGCCTTTACGCGCGGCTGCCGAGCAGGGCTCCGTCATTGCGCAGCTGCTCGAGCATCGCATGGCCCATGGCGATGAAGGCCTCGTGCTCCGGCGCGCCGGCTTCCACCGCGAGCGCCTGGAGTTGCGCCCGGCCCGACAGCGCCGGCTCGGCCTCGATACGCTGAAGCAGCCGGAACGTAAGCGGCGAGAGTTCACTGAAGCGCACGGAGCCATCAGCGCCGCGCTGTACAAGCAGCAGCGTCGGCGTGCCGGGCGGCTGCGTCGGAACAAGCCCGGGACCGATGCGATGCACCGGCCACTCGTACGCCAGCGGCCACGCCAGCGGCGACAGCACCGGCGCCTGCGTCAGTAGGTCACCCTCGGGGTCGTGCGGGACGTCGGACGCGCGCGCTTCGCTGATCTGCAGCGCAAGCTCCACCCATTCGTAGTGCGCGAGTTCCTGCAGCCACGGCGCGTCGCCGCGGTCCTGCTCCGCGCGCGTTTCCAGGTAACGCAGGAACTCGCGCGCGAGCTCGGTGAAGAGCGGCGTGTGCGAGGGGTGCTCGCGATAGAAGTCGCGCACCAACGCCTGCCACCTGTCCTCGCCCAAGGTGCGGACAATGACCGGGAAGTTGCCCGCAAGCATGCCTTCGACGTTATTGAAGAAGAGCTCCCGGTAGATCTTCAGGCGCCGATCTTCGATGCCGTTCGGTCCGTCCGCCTGCAGTGGGTCCCGGATATGCCCGCTCAGTGCCCGCTGCGCCGCGAATGCGGGATCGTCATGCGACACGGCGGTTGCCTTGACGATGGCGAGCGACAGCGGTGCGCACGGTATCGAGCTCGCCCAGCAACTCATCGAACGGCGGCAGGTTGAAGTCGCGCTCCAGCAGCGTCGGCCGCGGTCCGAACAGCCGGTAGGCTTCGCCCAGCAACGACCACACGGGATCGCTGACGGCCGCGCCGTGGGTATCGACCTTGAGATCGTCCGCCTCGTCGTAATGACCGGCGACATGGATGTAGGACACGCGATCGCCGGGTAGCGCGCGCAGGAACTCGTGCGCGTCGTAACCGTGGTTCGTCGCGTTGACGATGATGTTGTTGACGTCCAGCAGCAGATGGCAGTCCGCGCGTTCGAGCACTTCGTTGATGAAGTCGATCTCGCGCATCGCGCCGGGGCCGGCTTCGAGCGTCGCGTAATACGAGATGTTTTCGACTGCGACCGGTCGGCCTAGCAGGTCCTGCGTCTGGCGGATGCGCGCGGCGACGTGCTCGACGGCGGCGCGGTTGAACGGCAGCGGCATCAGATCGTACAGATGGCCCTGCTCGTCACTGCATGCGCTCAGGTGTTCGCTGTAGATCGCGCAGCGGTGCGCGTCCAGGAAGCGGCGTATGCGGATCAGGAAGGTCTCGTCCAGCGGCGTCGGACCGCCGAGCGACAACGACAGGCCGTGGCAGACGATCGGGTAGCGGGAGGCGAGGGCGGAGAACTGCTCGCCCAGGGAGCCGCCGACGCCGATCCAGTTCTCGGGCGCGACTTCGAGGAAGTCCACCTGGCCCGGGGTGGCGGCGCTCAACGGGCCCAGCAGCGCACGGCGCAGGCCGAGTCCGACGGCGTCGGGGGCAAGATCGCGAGTGGTCATGGGTATCGGCAAGCGAAGGGGACGGGTGTCAACCGGCAGTACAAAGAACGCAGGCCTGCACCGGAGTGCAGGCCTGCGTGATTACCTGCGCGCCTCGACGGAGTCGAAGCGCTGGAGAACCGCAGCGGTTATCAGACGGCGCCGCCGCACTTGCCTTCACCGCACTTGCCCTCGGCAGCCTTGGCCTTGTCGGCACCGGCCTTGGCCTTGTCCGCGCCGCACTTGCCTTCGCCACACTTGCCTTCAGCGGCCTTGGCCTTGTTCGCGCCGCAGGTGGCTTCGGCAGCCTTGGCCTTGTCGGCGCCGCACTTGCCTTCGCCACACTTGCCCTCGGCAGCCTTGGCCTTGTCCGCGCCGCACTTGGCTTCGGCGGCCTTGGTGTCGGCAGCAGCTGTAGTGGTGGCCTGCGTGTTCGCGGTGTCAGCACCCAGCATGTAGCCCTGCGCGAGCGGCGTGGCGGCGAACGCCGAGCCGGACAGGAGCAGGCTGCCGGTCAGGGCGGCGGCGAGGGCGGGCTTGTTGATCGAACGGGACATGGAGTTCTCCGGATGGAAGGGATTGCCGTGGGCGCGATGGTAACGCGACCGTGGAAGATACCGCCCCGGCTTTCGGCCGGGCGGGCACGTGCAAATGCGGGATAGCTGATCCGCGCATCTTCCGGCACCTATACGGAACGCCGGCCGACCCGGATGCACCGGCCGAGCTTTATGGGCTCCGAAACGGAACAGGCAGGCCGATGGCCTGCCTGTGGGCGCACCACCGGTCGCAACGCTCAGGGCGTGGTGGCGGTATTGGACTCGTCGCGCTTGTCGCGCGGCGGCAGTGCCTGCTCGCCTCGCACGAGGAACCACACGTTCTCGGCGATGTTCGTGGCGTGGTCGCCGATGCGTTCGAGGTTCTTCGCCATGAACAGCAGGTGCGTGCACGGCGTGATCGAGCGCGCGTCTTCCATCATGTAGGTCAGCAGTTCGCGGAACAGGCCGGTATAGAGCGTGTCGATCTCGGCGTCGCGGTCGCGCACGCGCTGGGCGGCTTCAACATCACTGTCGCGATACGCCGCGAGCACATCACGCACCTGCGTCACCGCCAGCGCGCCGATCGCCTGCAGCCCGCCGATCTGCGGCAGCGGCGGAGACTGGTTCAGCGCGCAGGAACGCTTGGCGACGTTCGCGGCGTAATCACCGATGCGTTCGATGTCGGCCGCGATGCGGATCGCGGCGAGGATCTCGCGCAGGTCGCGCGCCATCGGGCCGCGCAGCGCGAGCTTCATCACGTCGTGGCTGACCTCGTGTTCCAGCGCGTCGATCGCCTCGTCGTTCGCGATGATGCGCTCGGCGGCCTTGTTGTCGCGGCGTTGCACCACGTCGAGCGCGGCCTCCAGCTGCGCGGCGGCCATCTCGCCCATGCGCAGGGTTTCTTCGAGCAGGCGCTGCTGCTCGGCGTCGAAGCTCTTGACGATGTGGTCGTTCATCGGGCTCATGATCGGTATCCGTGAGTGGCGCACGTCAGCATGCGCGGGAATGGCTGTGGCGTTGAAGGTCAGCCGAAGCGCCCGGTGATGTAATCCTCGGTCTGCTGCTTGGTCGGCTGCGAGAAGATCATTTCCGTCGGCCCGTGCTCGATGAGGTCACCGAGGTACATGAAAGCGGTGTAGTCCGACACGCGCGCCGCCTGCTGCATGTTGTGCGTCACGATCGCGATCGTGTAGCTCTTCTTGAGCTCTTCGATCAGCTGCTCGATGCGGCCGGTGGAGATCGGATCCAGCGCCGAGGTCGGCTCGTCGAGCAGCAGCACGTCAGGCTTCAGTGCGACCGCGCGCGCGATGCACAGGCGCTGCTGCTGGCCGCCGGACAGCCCGAGCGCGCTCGCGCCGAGCTTGTCCTTCACTTCGTCCCAGATTGCGCCCTGGCGCAGCGCGAGCTCCACGCGGTCGTTCATTTCCGACTTCGACAGTTTCTCGTGGTGGCGGATGCCGTAGGCCACGTTCTCGTAGATCGTCATCGGGAACGGCACCGGCTTCTGGAACACCATGCCGACACGGCTGCGCAGGCGGTTCATCGAGAACTTCGGATCCAGCACGTTCTCGCCGTCCAGCAGCACCTCGCCGGTCGCGCGCATCTTCGGGTACAGCGCATAGATGCGGTTGAACACGCGCAGCAGCGTGGACTTGCCGCAGCCGGACGGGCCGATCAGCGCGGTGACCTGCTTTTCCGGAATTTCCAGCGAGATGTTCTTCAGCGCGTGGAACTTGTCGTAATAGAAGTCCAGCCCGCGCGCGGCGAGCTTGACCGGCGCGGCGGCCGTGCTGCGCTCGGACGTGGAGGCGTTGAGGCGGGTGTCATTCATGGACGTATTCCGGAGTTCGGTCGGGCGCGCGCGGCGATCAATGGTTCGGGACACGGTTGCGCGCCACGATGGCGCGCGCCACCAGGCTCACCGCGAGCACGAACAGGGTGAGCATGAAGGCGCCGGCCCAGGCCAGCGTGTGCCAGTTCTCGTAAGGGCTCATCGCGTACTGGAAGATCACCACCGGCACGTTTGCCATCGGTTCGGTGATGTCGGTGGTCCAGTACTGGTTGTTGAGCGCGGTGAACAGCAGCGGCGCGGTCTCGCCGCTGATGCGTGCGAGCGCGAGCAGGATGCCGGTGACGATGCCCGGCAGCGCCGAGCGGTAGAGCACCTGCATGATGACCTTCCACTGCGGCACGCCCAGCGACAGCGCGGCCTCGCGCATCTGCCCCGGCACCAGGCGCAGCATCTCGTCGGTCGTGCGCACCACCACCGGCAGCACGATGAAGCCGAGCGCGATGCCACCGGCCAGCGCGGAGAAGTGCCCCATCTGCGCGACGACGAGCGTGTAGACGAACAGGCCGAGAACGATCGACGGCGCGGACAGCAGGATGTCGTTGATGAAGCGCACCGCTTCGCCCAGCCAGCTGCGCTGCGAGTATTCCGCGAGGAACGTGCCGGCCAGCACGCCGATCGGCGCGCCGAGCGCGATGCCGAGCAGGCTCATCACCGCGCTTCCGAAGAACGCGTTGAGCATGCCGCCCTCGTCGCCCGGCGGCGGGGTCATCTGCGTGAACAGCGCCGGGTTGATCGAGGCGATGCCCTTGCTGAGCGTCGTCCACATGATCCACACCAGCCAGAACACGCCGAAGATCGTGGCGAGCACGGCCAACGTCTTGACGACCGCGTTCTTCGCCGCGCGGTAGCGATAGAGAGAGGCGCTCATCAGCTGCCCTGCCGTTTCTGGAGCTGGCGCAGCATCAGCCGCGCGATGGTCAACACGACGAACGTCACCAGGAACAACACGAAGCCCAGTGCGATCAGCGAGGAGAGGTACATAGGCGAGTCCGCTTCGGCGAATTCGTTCGCGATCGTCGCGGCGATCGAGTTCCCGGGCTCGAGCAGCGACGGGGTAAGCCGGTGCGCGTTGCCGAGCACGAACGTGACCGCCATCGTTTCGCCGAGTGCGCGGCCAAGACCGAGGAACACGCCACCGATGACGGCAGAGCGCGTGTAAGGGAGCACCACGTCCCACACGACTTCCGTCGTCGTCGATCCCAGGGCGTAGGCCGATTCCTTGAGTTGCCCGGGAACGGTGAGGAACACGTCGCGCATCTCGGCCGAAATGAACGGATTGATCATGATCGACAGCACCAGGCCCGCG
>CADCUA010000532.1 GCA_902805755.1 uncultured Lysobacter sp. | reverse complement strand
CTTTCCGAGCGCCTTCATGCGCTCAACGACTGGTTCCGTGATCTTGCGGACACCGTGATCGCGAAAACCCACTGGCGGTTGCACTCTTATGCGAGGCAACGCATCGACTTGCTCGCAGCACGGAACCCGGCGTTGGCCCGGCTGCGCCAATCGGAGACGTGCGTAAGGCGCACGAGCGCGCCCAGGGCCGCCAATACGCCAAGCCAGAGCGCGAGTTCCGGAGCTCGGCCGGGGCACTGAGTTCGCGACCGGGGCAGCCGGCCACGGTTTGCCATAAATCGACTGCCACTTACATGCGGTAAACCATCGCCTAACGACTCCCTACGCAGGGTCCGTCCACATTACGGGGCCCCGCAGCGGAAGGAGCAATCGCATGGCAGGTCATCAGTACGGCTGGCACGACCGTCTCGGCGGCGTTGAGCCCGGCTTCGCAGAGGCGCCAGTCACGTCATACGGCGCAAATTCGCAAACACGCGACGAGCGCGACGACACGCCATATGGCGCGCCGGGATCGAGCGCGCAGACGCGCAACGATGAATGGCTGGGGAGGCTGCTGGAGTAGCGCTGCTTGGTCCGGGCCCTGGGCGTGACATTCGCAGGCGCGTTACATCTCGCTGGAATGTCGCGAAGCGATGCAGTGGCCGGTCAGTGCAGCAAATCGACGTTCTAGGCGATGAGGTGGCTGACAGCCAGCACGCCAAGCATGAGGCAGAAGCACGAGGCGCCGACGATCGCGAAGAACGCTTCACGCGCTGCGCGTTCGCGCGGATGACGGGAACGTGCCGAGATTGAACCGCTGACGTGGGGCATGTCCGAGCCTGTACTGCAGTTGCTTATGGTCGGGCTATGTTGCCGATGTCCGCGTGTTGAGCGCGTTTACGTCTGCTCAGCGTCGCGTGAAGAGGTGCCTGTCCACGTCGTGCTAGGTGCGCCTGCCCTGTGTCCGCGAGGCAGGCAAACCGTCACAGGCCCGGACGGCGGTTACCCCAGCAGCGCACGCACGGCCTGGGCAAAAGCCACGCCGCCCTGCGGATCATGGCCCAGATAGAAGTCGGGCTCGATCAGCTCGGCCTCCATCAGCATCCAGCGGCCGTCCTCGGCCCGTACCGCGTCGATGCGCGCGTACAGCAAGGGCTCATCGATCTCGCGCAGGGTCTGTTCGGCGAGCTCAAGCGCGCCGGCCGGTGGCTCGGCCAGCAGGCGGTACACGCCGCCGTACTGCACCTGGATGCGGAAATCGCCCGTCGCCGGGCGCTTGTTCACCACATGGCTGAGGCGGCCGCCAAAAAACAGCATCGAGGTCTCCCCCTCGCTCTCGATCGCCGGCAGGTAGGGCTGGATCATCGCCGCGCCGGTCGGTGCATCGTGCAGCGCATCGCCACGACGCACGCGCAGCGTCTTCCAGGCGCCGCCCGACACCGTCGGCTTGACGATCATCTGCGACGCGCCGGTCGCCTCGAACGCCTCGTCCAGCTCACGCTGGCTGACCTTGTCGGTCCAAACCGTCGGCGGCACCGCGACGCCGCGGTCGGCCAGCCGCTGCAGGTAGGCCTTATCGGAATTCCACGCCAGCACGCGCGGCGGGTTCGCGAGCGGTATGCCGGCGGCTTCCCATGTCTCGCACGCGCGCAGCCACCGCGCGTGGTCGGTGTGATAGCCCCAGGCGAGCAGCGGCAGCACGAGCGGATACGCGGCAAGCGCGTCGGCGTTGTCGACGTGTGCGGTCCACGGTGTCGGAGTTGCCTGCACGTCGGCGCGCGCGAGCGCCGTGCGCAGACGCTCGAGCACGCCGGGCCAGCTGCTCGCGAACGACAGGTCGGCCGGGTCGGGCGTGAGGATGGCGATGCCGGTCATGAACGCTCCGCTGCATTGAAAGCGGGCGAGTGTAGCCACCGGCATCGATACGGGCTTGTCGCTTTAGGTCACTTGCAATGCGACATCGTTGCGATCTTCCGCCAGCCGCCAGCCGCCAGCCGCCAGCCGCCAGCCGCCAGCCGCAAGCCGCAAGCCGCGCGCCGCAGCATGGCAGCCACCG
>CADCUA010000531.1 GCA_902805755.1 uncultured Lysobacter sp. | reverse complement strand
CTGGTGGGGGCGATGAAGCGGCGAATGTCGAGGGTCGGAATCTGGCTCATGTGCATCACTTTCATAGGGAATCATGCGCCGCGGCAGCTGCGCGGCGCACCGGGTGGATCAGGTCAGCGACGGACTGGCCAGTGGTGCTTCAAGCCGTTGCGGCGCGTACCGCCTTGGCCAGGCGATCGAGCGTGCTCTGTACCAGCGAGGCGTCGTCGGCCTCGACGGTCACACGCACGACGGGCTCGGTGCCGGACGGACGCAGGAACGCGCGACCGCGGCCCTCGACAGCCGCCTGCGCTTCCGCCAGCGCCGTCTGTACCGAGGTGGCTTCCACCGGCTTCGCACTGCCGTTGAAGCGCACGTTGACGGTTTTCTGCGGCACCTTGACCAGGCCTGAGAGCGCTTCGCGCAAGGAGATTCCGCGGCGACACAGCACTTCGAGCACCTGTAGCGCGCTGACGATGCCGTCGCCTGTGCTGGTGCGATCAAGGCACAGCAGATGGCCGGACGTTTCGCCACCGAGTACGCCACCGTGGGCGATCAGCTGCTGGTGCACATAGCGGTCGCCGACCTTCGCACGGATGAAACCGATGCCGCGCTGCTGGAATGCGCGCTCCAGACCATAGTTCGTCATCAGCGTACCGACGACCGGCCCCTGCAGGCGGCCGTGCTGCTGCCAGTCGTTCGCGAGCAGGAACAGCAGGTCGTCGCCATCGCAGACCGTGCCCTCGGCGTCCACGAACATGACACGGTCGCCGTCGCCGTCGAACGCGATGCCGAGGTTCGCACCGGTTTCGAACACGCGCGCCGCGAGTTTCTCGGGGTGCGTGGAGCCCACGCCTTCATTGATGTTGACGCCATTGGGATCGACGCCGATTGCATCAACGCGCGCCCCGAGTTCACGCAGTACCAGCGGACCGAGCTGATAGGTCGCGCCGTTCGCGCAATCCATCGCGATACGCATGCCGCCGAGGTCGAAGCCCTTCGGCACGGAGTTCTTGCACGCTTCCACATAGCGGCCCAGCGCGTCACGCGTGCGCACGGCCTTGCCAAGCTCTTCCGAGGATACGGTGCGGAACGGCTCTTCGAGCGCCGCTTCGATTGCCAGTTCGGTGGCATCGTCGAGCTTCTCGCCTTCGGCGGAGAAGAACTTGATGCCGTTGTCGTGATGCGGATTGTGCGAGGCGGAAATGACGATGCCACCGTCGGCGCGCATCGAATGCGTGAGGTGCGCGACAGCCGGCGTCGGCATCGGGCCCATCAGCTGGACGTCGACGCCCGCGGCGACCAGGCCTGCTTCCAGTGCGGCCTCGAACATGTAGTTCGAGATCCGGGTGTCCTTGCCGATGATGACGACCGGCTTGCGCCAGGCGCGGCGCGCCAGGGCGTGGCCATAGGCATTGCCCAGGCGGAGGACGAAGTCGGCCGAGATGGCGCCCTCGCCTACCCGGCCACGGATCCCGTCGGTACCAAAATACTTGCGGCTCATGCGCTTGCTTCGACCTCGTCGTTGAGTTGCGGCTGTTTCATCAACAACGCCAACAGGTGGGCCAAGCGGCTACGCATTTCGCGGCGATCGCAGATCTGGTCGATCGCGCCGTGCTCCAAGAGGAATTCGCTGCGCTGGAAGCCGTCCGGCAGGGTCTCGCGCACCGTCTGCTCGATCACGCGGGGGCCCGCGAAGCCGATCAGCGCCTCGGGCTCGGCGATATTGATGTCGCCCAGCATCGCAAAGGAGGCGGACACACCGCCGGTGGTCGGGTGCGTGAGCACCGAGATGTACGGCAGTCCCGCAGCGCGCAGCCGACCCAGCGCGGCGGAGGTCTTGGCCATCTGCAGCAGCGAGAACAGGCTTTCCTGCATGCGCGCGCCGCCGCTGGCGGAGAAGCACACGAACGGGCAGCGCAGCTCGAGCGCCGTCTCGGCCGCGCGCGTGAAGCGCTCACCGACGACCGAGCCCATCGAGCCGCCCATGAACGCGAAGTCGAACGAACAGGCCACCAGCGGCCGCGAGTGCAGTGTTCCCCGAAGCGCGACCAGCGCGTCGCGCT
>CADCUA010000530.1 GCA_902805755.1 uncultured Lysobacter sp. | reverse complement strand
TTGACGATTGCGATGACCGAGCACACCAGCCAAAGCACCGCGATGGCGGCGATGGCGAGCAGCAGCACGACACCGGCAGGTGCGGTGAGGATGATGCCCAGCCCTAGCGTCAGCACCGTCGCGCCGATGAGCACGAACCCGATCAGGGCCGCTGCGCACGCGTACAGGAACATGCTGAGGTTGAAGTTGAGCGCCTCTTTGGCATGCGCGGCCACGAACGGTGAGTCGTCGCGCTTGATCAACCAGACCGCGAGGCTGCCGATGATGCCGGCGATACCCGCCATCCAGCTCGTCATCAGGGCGAGCACCAGTGCAAGCAGGTGCGCGCCGGCAGCCCACAGGCGATCGTTATCGCTGGAGGCCGGCAACGCGGAATACTCGTCGACGTCGTACATGGCGCGCTCCTCGCCGGCACGATGCCGGCTCATCGCCATCATGCGCCCGCTGCAGCACAACTCAAGCCAACTGAAGACATACGCACGCGGAAAGACGAGCGTCAGACAACGCGGAACGCACAGGCCATTCGTCCGGCTGGGGCATGCGGGAGCACGCCAGCACGGTGATGACAATGCGCGAACAGCGCCTCAATGATCGCGCGTGCCCGCAGGCTCGACGGACCGCTTGTCCCTCAGCGCATCCGGATCTACGTGCGATGCAACGCAGCACCGCGGACCGGCGCCATCACTCGCCGGCCACCGTCATGCGTCCGAGCAGGATCGAGCCCGTGCGCACATGCGAGCGCCGGTCGATATCGCTGCCCACCGCTTCGATCGACTGGAACATCTGGCGCAGGTTGCCGGCGATCGTGATGCCATCGACCGCGTACTGGATCTGGCCGCCTTCGACCCAGAAACCCGCTGCGCCGCGCGAGTAGTCGCCGGTGATCGTGTTGACGCCCTGCCCCATGAGCTCGGTGACCAGCAGGCCGCGGTCCATCGTCTTCAGCATCGAGGGGAGATCACCGGCATTCGCGGCCACGTGCAGGTTGTGCACGCCGCCCGCGTTGCCCGTTGTCTGCAGCCCGAGCTTGCGTGCGGAGTAACTGCCGAGCACGTAGCGCTGCAGCACGCCACCGTCCACAAGCGCGGATTCGCGTGTAGCGACGCCCTCGGCGTCGAACGCACTCGAGCGCAGGCCGCGCACGAGGAACGGTTGCTCCTCGATGCGGAACCAGTCGGGAAACAGTCGCGTACCCACGCTGTCGAGCAGGAAGCTCGCGCGCCGGTACAGCGCGCCGCCGGAAACGGCGCCGACGAGATGGCCCATCAACGAACGCGCGACCTCGGCCGCGAACAGCACCGGGTATTCACCGGTCGGTATCTGCCGCGGCGCCAGGCGCGAGACCGCGCGTTCCGCGGCTTTGCGCCCGATCGTGGTCGCCGACTCGAGATCATCCGCCGACAGGCCGATGCTGTACCAGCCATCGCGCTGCATGCCCTCGCCACGCCCCGCAATGAGCGCGCAGCCGAGCGTGTGCTGCGTGGTGCGCTCGCGGCCGATGAAGCCGTGCGAATTCGCATACACACCGATGCTCTGGTTACTGCCGACCGATGCGCCGTCGGAGTTTTCCACGCGCGCATCGGACTCACGACCGGCCGCTTCGCAGGCCAGCGCAAGATCGACCGCGCGGTCCGCATCGATCGCCCAGGGATGCCAGCTGTCGAATTCGCGCAGATCGCTCGCCATCAGCGCCGCATCGGCCAGACCTGCAGCGGCATCATCCTCGGTGTAGCGCGCGATCGCGCAGGCCTGTTCGACCGTCGCGTCCAGACTCGATTCGCGCAGGTCGGCGGTGCTCGCGCTGCCCTTGCGCTGGCCGAAATAGACGGTCACCGCGATGCCCCGATCGCGCGTGGACTCGACCGTTTCGACCTCACCCATGCGCACGTTGACGCTGAGGCCGGCCTCTTCCGAGCACGACACTTCCGCCTGCGTGGCGCCGCGCGCGCGGCAGTGTTCGAGCAGGCGCTGCGACAGGTCGGCGAGTGTGTCCAGCCGTGCCTGCGGGTCGCCCAGGCCGATCGGGGAATGGGAGATCACGTCCAATGTCTTATCCTTTTTCAGTTCCGTTCCGCAGGCGGCCTGCGGAACCCGAGTCGAATGCGAGGCGCCGGCGACCCCAGTCGCGCGCCCGACCACAGTGAGAAACACGATGCGCGGCAGAGACCCCGAAACCGGTGAATTCCTTGGCGCAAGCCGCAGCCAGAACCGGCGCGAAGCCGTGGAGGTGCTCAAGCTCGGGCAGCAGCTGGTCGCACTCACGGACGCGCAGCTGTCGAAACTGCCGGTGCCCGAATCGCTGCTGCCGCACATCCGCGAGTGCAAGCGCATCACCGCGCATATCGCGCACAAGCGGCAGCTTGCGTTCCTTGCCAAGCAGATGCGTCGCGAGGACGACGAGGTGCTGGAGACAATTCGCGATGCACTCGACAAGCACGGCGATACGGCGCGCCGCGAAGTGGCCGCGATGCACCGCGTGGAAACCTGGCGCGACCGCCTGCTCGCCGACGGCGACAGTGCGCTGGCCGAACTGCTGGACGAATACCCGCAAGCCGATCGCCAGCGCATCCGCCAGCTGGTGCGCAATGTGCTCGAAGAGCGCAAGCGCAACAAACCGCCGGCGGCGTTCCGCGAGCTTTACCGCGAGCTGCGCGAACTGATGCTGCATTCGGGTAACGCGCAGGACGACGACGAAGCCTCCGACGGCGGGTCCGAGGACGATCCGGACCACACGACGGACTGATCCCTGCGAGTGGGCGTCGCCGCCCGCCACGCACGCAGTCGTCGCGCCGGTTTCCATCACGCCTGGGTGCCGCCCACGGTGAGCCCCTCGATCAAAAGCGAGGGCTGGCCCACGCCGACCGGCACGCTCTGGCCGTCCTTGCCGCACACGCCCACGCCTTCGTCGAGCGCGAGGTCGTTGCCGATCATGCGCACCTTCTGCATCGTTTCCGGACCGTTGCCGATCAACGTCGCGCCCTTCACCGGCGCGGTGATCCTGCCGTCCTCGATCAGATAGGCCTCGGTCGCGGAGAACACGTACTTGCCGGACGTGATGTCGACCTGGCCGCCGCCGAAATTCACCGCGTACAGGCCTTTTTTGACCGACCGGATCATTTCTTCCGGGTCGTGCTGTCCAGCAAGCATGTAGGTATTCGTCATGCGCGGCATCGGCAGGTGCGCGAACGATTCGCGACGGCCGTTGCCGGTGGGCGCCATGCCCATCAGGCGCGCGTTGAGCGTGTCCTGCATGTAACCGACCAGCACGCCATCCTCAATCAGCGTGGTGCAGTTCGTCGTCGTGCCTTCGTCGTCGATGTTGAGCGAGCCACGGCGGCCGGGCAGCGTGCCGTCATCGACAATCGTGACGCCAGGCGATGCGACACGCTGGCCGATGCGGCCGGAGTACACGGACGTGCCCTTACGGTTGAAGTCGCCTTCCAGGCCATGGCCGACCGCTTCGTGCAGCAGCACGCCCGGCCAGCCCGCGCCGAGCACCACCGGCATGATGCCGGCAGGCGCATCGATCGCTTCGAGATTCACCAGCGCCTGGCGCAGGGCTTCGCGTGCAAGCTCCTCGGGCTTGCCGCCGCCGAGCAACTCGGTATAGCTGTAGCGTCCGCCGCCACCGGAATAACCGGACTCACGCCGGCCGTTCTGTTCGACGATCACCTGAACATTGAAGCGCACCAGCGGGCGCACGTCGGCCGCAAGGACGCCATCGCTGCGCGCGACCAGCACCGTGTCGATGCCGCCGGACAGGCTGACGACGACCTGCTGCACGCGCGGATCGGCTGCGCGCACCAGCCGGTCGATGCGGCGCAGCGACTCGACCTTTTCCTCGTTGCCCATCGAATCGATCGGATCCTCGGCGCCGTACAGCGCACGACCGCTGCCACGCACCAGCGAACGCGTCGCCTGCGTCGAGCCCTCGCGCGCGATCGCCCGTGCCGACCGCGACGCGGCGAGCAGCGCATCGGTGTTGATGTCGTCCGAATACGCGAAGCCCGTCTTCTCGCCGCTGATCGCGCGCACGCCGACGCCCTGTTCGATGGAATGCGCGCCGTCCTTGACGATGCCGTCCTCTACCGTCCAGCTCTCGCGTCGCGTGTGCTGGAAATACAGGTCGCCGAAGTCGATGCCCGGGCCCAGCAGGTTGCCGAACGCGTGTTCAAGATCGGACGCGCCCAGGCCGGCGGGCAGCAGGAGGCGGGATTCGGCGAGCTGGATCGGCAGGGTCATGAGCGGGTCCGGAAGGGCGATCTGTAACGGTCGGGAACGGCAGGAACACGAGGTCTGAACGCCTTCCCGTGGAGGCACGGTGTCAGCCATGCGTTCGCGGGTGCGTGAAACGCCGAAGCATCAAAAGCGGCTGAACCCTCGATCTGCGGCCTCGTGAAGCATTGATCAAGGCCGCAACCGGGCTCAGCCGGGCGGCGGCGCCTGCGCCACATCAGGCGCCCTTCCCTGTTCACGCCCGAGGACCTCGACCTTGGGGTCGCGCCATGGCCCGGTGACGCGGTAGGTGCGTGCACCGAGCTGGCCCAGGGGCTTGCGCAGCACCGCATTAGCCGCGGCTCCCAACGCCGCGCCGACGGGCCCGCCCGCCAGCGCCCCGACCGCGGTCAGCAGGTTCCCCGACTTCGGCTGGACCTCGACGGTCTGGTCGAAACGCTGTGCAGCCAGATTCGCGGAGCCACGGATTTCGATGCTGGCCGCCGGACCATCGATGCGCAGGTCCTCGCTGCGTGCCATTGCGTTGGCAAAGCGCACGCTGCCCTCCATGCGGTTGAAGCTGAAGCCCTTCGAAAAGAAGTCGCGGAAATCGAGCGTCAGGCGTCGCGGGAGCTCCGCGAGGCTGAGCAGCCCGAGCACACGGCCGGCGCCGGGTTCGACCTCCAGCAGCCGGCCGTCCCGTGCGTCGAGCTCGAGGCTGCCCTGCATGGTCGCGAGCCGGAAGTCTGCAGGACTGCCGGGCCAGCCCGCTTTCAGCTGCACGCTGCCTTTGCCTCCCCCAAGCCGGCCGCCGTAGCCGAGCGCGGCCATCAGCGCGCCGAAGTCCCCGCTTTCCAGCGTGGCATCGAAGCGCGTGCGCGCGGTCGCGCCCTGCCCGCTCCAGTCGCCCGTCATTTCCAACTGCTGCTGGCGTGAGCGGGCCTGCAGCTGCTCGATGCGCATGCCGGTGGCGGTCTGCCTTGTACGAAGCCTGGCGCTGCCCAAACGGGCGTCGCCTACGCGCAGGTCATCGATATCGAATGCCAGCGGAGGCACCGCGGCGGGACTGAAGCTTGCGTCTGCGCTCTGCGTGGAGCCTGGCGGCGCGACCGGGGGCGCCGAGGGCGAAGCCAAGGCCCGTGCCTGGGCGGGCGCGGCGCCTGCGCTTGCCAGGCGCCAGTGCAGTCGCTCGAAGCGTCCGCTCACGATTGCGTTCTTCCCTGCCGGGATCAGCAATGCGCCTTGCAACCCCGTGCCCTCGACCCGTACCGCAGTGGAGCCACCCGCTGCGGGCGCAACGACCACACGTGCATTCGGGAAGCTGCCGCCCAGCAGGTTGAGGCGCTGGGCGGTCACGTCGATGCGCTCCAGCGGCAGCCCGCCGCCCGCGCCCTTGCCCGATCCACCGTGCGCGAGCGCGATCCACTCGATCGCGTCGATCGCGGTGGACCGACCCGTCGCCACCAGCCCATGCGGCGGCGGGGCCTCGTCCACCTCACCGGAGCCGAGCACGACGCGCACGCCGCTGCGTCCCTGCCCGCTGCGCGCGCGGATCGCTGCCACCTGTCCGAATCCGATGCGCACATCGCCGCTGCCCAGCGGCAGGGGCGTTTCGACCGTGGTCCACAAAGGGGTTCCGGGCGCTTTATTCAGCGGGGCCGGCAACTCCAGCGCGGTACCGACGAGATTGGATCGCAGTTGCAGCACCGTCGATACCGGCGCGTTACCGGAGACGCGCGGGATCACGATGCCGATACTCCAGTTCGATCGCCCGTCGAGCCGTGGCTTGAGCCAGGCGAGTTCGGCCGGCGCGCGGTCGATGAGCTCATCGGCGCGCACTGCTGCGTCCAGCGAGGCCTCGAATAGATTGCTGGCGTCGCGCACATGACCCGGGCCCGCGCGCAGCGCCAAGCGGCCCGGTGCGCCGTCGTGCTGCACCTGCAGGCCTTCCGCGTTGAATCCCGTTGCCGAGTAGCGGGCCGTGCCGCGCACGCCTGTAAACGCAAGGTCCCAGCGCCGGTCGGACAACTGTGCGTTCTCAAGCGCGAGCGTGCCGGCAATGCTCAGCGGGGCCGTCTTGCGCAGGGGCAGTTCCAGATCGAGCGTGGCATCCGCGGGGCCACGCGCACCGAGATTTGCAAAGGTGTCACGCTGGGCCGCTTCCAGTGGAGAGCTGCGCAGGAGCGTGAGTAACTCGCCGGCGTCGGTGCGGCTGCCCGCACGCACGAGAAGGCGCCCGCCCGCGTAGTGGTCGACGTCGCCCTCCAGCCGATCGACTCGGACGGTCCCGAGGCGCGCCGTGGCGTTGCTGACCTTGAAGCCGTCACCCAGGAAGCGCACGTCCGCGTCCAGGTCCTCGGCCGCGGGCCAGCCGGGCTGGAACTTCAACGTCGCATCGGCAATATGCGCAGCTGCCTCGAACCGGCCGTTTCCACCTGCAAAAGGCCAGTCGTCGAGATCCCCTGAAAGCAGCGCGCGTCCGCGCTCGATGCGCCCGGCAAGCAACGCGTTGTCCAGCCACTGCACCAGCGTTGCCGGCATTACGTGGCGGATCCAGAAGCGCTTCGCCACCGGCACGGAGCCTTCTTCCACATCCGCGGCCAGGTCGATGACGGGACGCGTGCCATCGCCGGACCAGTGCAAGCCACCCCGCGCGCTCACCGCAAACCCGTCGCCGGCCACGCGCACGCTCTGCGACGCAACGCGCCAACCCCGGTCTTCGCGCCAACCGGTCACCGCACCGCCGAGCCGGATCGCATGGGGCACACCGAACGCGCGTGGCCAGTCCAGACGCACCGCGGCGCGGTCGTCCAGATCGAGCGAAACCGCAGCGGCATCGCCCTTGAGCGTGCCGGCAAGCCCGTGCATCCCGGGCGCGCCGCCGACCGCCCGGAAGCCGAGCCCACTGATGCGCGAGTCCCCGCGCAGGCTGCCACCCGGCCCCCGTGAGATTTCGACGGCATGCAGCTTCAACTGCGGCTGCGCTGCGCGGATCCATCGGCGCAGTTCGGGGCTCAGTCGGTCGCTCAGCGCGGCCAGCGCGATCAGCGGAGCCGCATCGATCTCGGCCGCACGCAGTGCGACGGTGCGCCCGCCTGCGAATGTCAGCCCATCCAGCGTCTGGACAGTGCCCGGACCTGCCAATCGCAAGCGCGGCACGTCCGCATGCCAGCCACCGTCCACCAGTTGCCAGCGTGCGGTCGCGTCGATACGTGCAAATCCGGCCTGCGCGCGGGCGCCATCGAGCGGTGCGCCCTGCAGGGTGACGTCGCGCAATTCGGACTGGACCTGTACCTGTTCGACGCGATGCGCGCGCAGACGCGACCACACCCGCATTTCACCTTGACCGCCCTGCACGCGAACGCCCGCCAGCTGCAGAAGCGGCGCCCAGTCCGCCAGCTGCATGCTATCGGCGGCCGCGTACAGCTCGCCCGTGCCGGTGCGGCGTTGCAGCTCCAGCGCACCGTCGACGGGCTGGCCGGCGAGCCGTGGCCACACCCGCACGCCGCTGCGCACACGCGCTTCGTCGACGCGCAGTCGCAGGTCGATTCGAGGGATACGCGCCTGGATCCCCAGTGCCGGCGCTGACACCGTCAAGCGCCCGCCGATGACCTGCAGCTCTCCCAATCCTTCCAGCGCCGCCAGTGGATCATCGGTTGCCGCCCGGTCCTGGCCGGGCAGCCCGCGCACCCGCCAGCGGCCGTCGGCCAGGCGTTCGAGCGTCAGATCCACTCCGCGCAGGCGCAGTTCGGTCAGCGCCTGTCCCGGCAGCAGGCCGGCATACAGCGACACCAGCATTTCCGTGTCGCCAATCGCCAGCGGCTGCGGACCGTCGCCCACGCGCAGGTTGTCCAGCTGCAACAGCGGCCCGCGA
The DNA here is from genome assembly GCA_902805755.1 of uncultured Lysobacter sp. Lineage (GTDB taxonomy): Bacteria > Pseudomonadota > Gammaproteobacteria > Xanthomonadales > Xanthomonadaceae > Cognatilysobacter. Next base: position 4,882 of record CADCUA010000530.1, on the reverse strand, counting down.
CGTGTCCACGCCGTACGCACGCCGTCGAACGCGACCGTGCGGCCCGCGCGCTCACTCAGCCAGGCGGCAATCTTGTCCGGATGCCGCTCGGCGAGCGGCAGGACTTCATTCGCAACGCCGAGGATGACGGCACTGAGGATCAGCAACGCCGCAACGGCAAAGCCGAGCGTGCGCCTGAGCAAGCGCAGGTGGCGCCTGAGGATGTGCACGAGCGCCTACCGCTCCGGCCGGGCGTGCCGCGCCCTACAGCAGCACGACATCGAACTGCTCCTGCGCGTACTGGTCGTCCGCCTGGAACCGGATCGATTTGCCGATGAACTCCTCGAGTTCGGCCACCGCCGCCGACTCGTCCTCGGTGATGCGTGCGACGACTTTCGGCGAGGCGATCACCAGCAGCCGCTGCGCATCGAACTGGCGCACCTGCCGCACGATTTCGCGGAACACCTCGTACGTCACGGTCTCCGGCGTCTTCAAGGTGCCGCGCCCGGCGCACTCATGGCAGGGCTCGCTGAGCTGGCGCTCCAGGCTCTCGGTCGTGCGCTTGCGCGTCATCTCGACCAATCCGAGCGGGGAAAAATCGTAGACGGTCGTCTTGGCATGATCGCGACCCAGCGCTTTCTCAAGCTGACGCAGCACCTGCCGCTTGTGCTCGGCATCGGTCATGTCGATGAAGTCGATGATGATGATGCCGCCCAGATTGCGCAGTCGAAGCTGACGCGCGACCGACTGCGCCGCTTCGAGGTTCGTCCGGTAGACGGTTTCCTCGAGGTTGCGCTGCCCAAGGAACGAGCCGGTGTTGATGTCGACGGTCGTCATCGCCTCGGTCTGGTCGATCACCAGGTAACCACCGGACTTGAGCGGAACCTGTTTCTCGAGCGCGCGCTGGATCTCGTCCTCGACGCCGTAGAGGTCGAAGATCGGCCGCGCACCGGTGTAGTGCTCGATGCGTTCGGCCAGCGCCGGCATGTACTGCGCGGCGAACGTCTGCAGGCGTTCGCTGGTTTCGCGCGAATCGACCTTCACCTTTTCCACGTCGCGACGCATCAGGTCGCGCACGGCGCGCAGGGGCAGGCTCAGGTCTTCGTAGACGCGACCGCCCACGCGCGCGCTGACCGAGCGCTCCTCGATCAGGGCCCACACCCGATTGAGGTAGGCGATGTCTTCCGCCAGCGCTTCCTCCGGCTGGCCCTCGGCATTGGTGCGCACGATGTAGCCCAGGTACGCACCGGCAGGCGCAAGCGCCGCAACGATTGTTTTCAGACGGCTGCGCTCGGCTTCATCTTCGATGCGCGAAGACACGCCGATCACGCGGGTGCGCGGCAGCAGCACCAGGTAACGCGACGGGATGCTCAATTGCGTCGTGAGCCGCGCGCCCTTGCCACCGATCGGATCCTTCACCACCTGCACGATGATGTCCTGCCCTTCGCGCAGCAGCTCCGCGATCGGTCGCGTCGGCTGCGGGGGGAGCGGCGCTTCGTCGCTCTCGCCTTCGGGCACCGGTGCAGGCTTGATGATGTCCGCCGCGTGCAGGAATGCGGCGCGTTCCAGTCCGATGTCGACGAAAGCGGCCTGCATGCCCGGCATTACGCGCTGGACCTTGCCCTTGTAGATGTTGCCGACCACGCCGCGTCGCCAGCCGCGCTCGATGTGCAGCTCCTGCAGCATGCCGTTCTCGACGACGGCTACGCGCGTCTCGCGTGGCGTCACGTTGACGAGGATTTCTTCAGACACGTGTCACCGCCCGCGCGCTATCCGCCCAGCGGTTCGACCGATGCCTGGCCTGCATAACACTCATCGCGCCAGCCCGCCCGCGTCTGCATACGGCCCGAGGCCGAATCCAGCCAGCAACCGACCGGTTTCGTACAAAGGAAGTCCCATCACGCCCGAATAGCTCCCGCCGAGTCGCTCCACCAGCGCTTCGGCCTGACCCTGGATGCCGTACGCGCCCGCCTTGCCTTCGTATTCACCACTCTCGACATAGCGGGCGATCTGCTCGCGCGTGAGTGGTGCGAACGCAACGTCCGAGTACGAGACCGCATGCGCCTCGCCCTGCGCGTGCACCAGCACGACGGCGGAAATCACCTGATGAGTACGGCCCGACAGCCGGCCGAGCATCGCGGCCGCATCGTCCGCATCGCGTGGCTTGCCGAAGACCTCGTCGTCCAGCACCACTTCCGTATCCGAGCCCAGCACCAGCGCCCGGGCATTGCTCCCCTGCGCGAAGCCTGCACGTGCCTTGTCGCGCGCGACGCGCAGCACATATTCCGGCGCATCTTCGCCAGCGATGCGCTGTTCGGGAACGTCGATATCGATGACTTCGAACGCGACGCCAAGGCGTGCCAGCAGTTCACGACGTCGCGGTGATTTGGAAGCGAGGAATAGCATTCATCGAAGCATAACCCGCGCTGACTGTGCGCCCGATGAGCGCGGCCCTTGCGACCCCGAGCCGGCTCACGGATCGTTCACCCCTGCGGCAAGACGCTTGCCGCTGCCCCAAGGAGCTTCGAATGCCACATCCGTTTCGCGTGTCCGGCCGGCTTGCACCCCGTCCGCTTGCCTTGACCTTCGCCCTTGTCATCGGACTTTCCGGCATGAGCCATGCAGATGCACAGATCCCGGCAGCGCACATCGCCGCTACAACGCAGGACGGCACGCTGCTGTCGGTGTCATCGCACGCCGAAGCGCGGCGCACGCCGGACATCGCGACGGTTTCGGCGGGCGTGGTGACGCAGGCGGCCGATGCGAACGGCGCGATGCGCGCGAACGCCGAGCAGATGACGAAGGTGGTCGCGGCCATCCGCGCGGCCGGTATCGCCGAGCGCGACGTGCAGACCAGCGGTATCAACCTCAACCCGCAGTACCGCTATGCGGAGAACCAGCCGCCGGTCATCACCGGCTACCAGGCCAGCAACAACGTCAATGTAACCGTGCGCGACATCGCGCGGCTTGGAAAGATCCTTGACGCACTCGTTGCCACCGGTGCGAACCAGATCAACGGGCCGAGCTTCGACGTCGACGACAAGGAATCCGCACTGGACGAGGCCCGTCGTGGTGCGCTGGAGAAAGCGCAGGCACGCGCGCAGATGTATGCGAAGTCGCTTGGCGTGCGCGTGCGGCGCATCGTCAGCATCAGCGAAGGTGGACGCATCGACATGCCGATGCCGATGGCCGCGATGCGCATGGAGAAATCCGCGATGGCCGACACCCCGGTTTCGCCCGGCGAAAGCGTGCTCGGCATGAACCTCGACGTGGTATTCGAGCTTGGGAGATAAAAAATGAGCCCCGAAAAAGGCACCACACCTCAGATCGATCCGCGCCCGGGCAAGAACCCGGGATACGACGATGCAAACCCGCGCACGCCTGAAGACGCCCCGCGCCATCTGGAAGATTCGCGTGGCGCGGATTTCGGCAAGCTCCCGAATCCCGAGATAGGCGGTCTCGGTCGCGATCCGGTTGTCCGATCCGATCCGGCCGACAAGGCCTGACGTCGGCTCGCGCCGCCGGGCACGATGAACCAGCAACACGGGCCTGCCGTTGCAGGCCTGTGTTGTTTTGCAGGGAGGCTGATGCACCGGGCCTGCTTGTGTGACCGATCGCAAACAATTCGAAGCGCGACAACCCCACCGGGCGGTCCCATGCGTTTGAAGGCATGCAGACCCCAGCGAGGTGGACCATGTCGAATGCATCGCACGTACTGAACCGTCCGCAACTTGATTCCAGCCGCATTGCCGCAAACACCGGTGCACTGGCAATCAACGCAATGTTGCTGCTCCTGCTGTTGGCGCCGATGGCAAGGCCGATCATCGACGCTGCAAGGCATGAGGAAGTGATCACCCTCATCCCTCGCATGGAGCCCAGGCGCATCGAGCCTCCTCGCGTCCCCGTGGTGCCGAGCACGCCGCGCCAACCCGTGTCAGTGGAGCCGAAGCCGCAAACGCAACAATCGGTAGCCACGACGCCCGATCCGGTCGTGGTTTCCGAAGCGGCGGGCGAGCTTGCCGAACTTCCGCCGATGGACATCGGGCCTGCAACGGAGCCAACGGATATCGCACCGCCGATGGAACCTGTGTCCGGCGCGCAACTGCAGTACATCGCCGCACCTCCGCCGTCATACCCGCGCAAGGCACTGCAACGCGGACTGACCGGCACCGTGATGCTCGAGGTGCTGGTCGATATTGATGGCAGGCCGCTGGAGGTCCGCATCTCACGAAGCAGCGGCCATCGCGAGCTCGACGACGCGGCGCGGCGTCAGGTCCTGGGTCGCTGGCGCTTCCTGCCCGCAATGCAGAACGGACAGCCGGTGCAGGCGATCGGCGTGGTGCCGGTGGACTTCAAACTGGATATCTAGCGCGTAGCCGCGGCAGCGTCCGGTTGTTTGCCGGACGCTGATTGCGCTCGGACGTTGCGGACATCTCGACGGTCGCCTTGATGCGCGGACGCCGGTTCGCGGCGTTTTTCCACCCTACGCCCGGTGGTAGGGGTGATTTGCCAGCAGCGCTGCTGCGCGGTACAGCTGCTCGGCCGCGACCAGCCGCACCAGCATGTGCGGCAGCGTCAACGGTCCGAGCGACCAGCTCTCGTCGGCCCGTGCAATCACCTCCGGCGCATGGCCTTCCGGACCGCCGATCAGCAGGGCGAGGTCGCGCCCCTGCGTGCGCCAGTGTTCAAGGCGCTGCGCGAGTTGTTCGGATGACCACGAGCGTCCGCGCCCATCCAGTGCAACGACGGTGGCCTGCTTGGGCAAGGCCGACAGCACGCGTGCACCTTCGTCCGCGGTCGCCCGAACCGCGTCGCGGTTCTTGCCACGCAGGCCCGGTTCGATCTCCACCAGTTCCAGCGGCAGCCAGTGCGACAGGCGCTTGCGGTATTCGCCGAAACCTTC